>USCN01000156.1 GCA_900553165.1 uncultured Collinsella sp. | reverse complement strand
CCCTGGCCGGCAAACAGAAACGCTACGCCACCCATGCGCACGCACCCTTCAGGACGTGCTCGGCGCCATCGACCAGGTCGTCAACGATTTCACGTGCGCTTTGGCGCTCGTTGACCATGCCGGCAATCTGTCCACACAAAAACGAGCCCTCTTCGTAATTGCCGTCCTTGGCGGCCTTGCGAAGGGCGCCCGTGCCCATGGCCCCGAGCTCCTCGACGCTTACGCCTCTTGGCGTAGGCGTTGGTGAAGGGGCTCTTGAGGGCACGCACCGGGTGTCCCGTCGAGCGGCCGGTCGCACGCGTCGAGGTGTCGTTGGCCTTCAGGACCATCTCCTTGTACTGCTCCGATACGGTGCACTCATCTGCGATCAGAAAGCGCGTACCCACCTGCACGCCGGCGGCGCCCAGCATAAAGGCGGCCGCCACGCCGCGGCCATCAGCGATACCGCCAGCCGCAACCACGGGAATATCGACCGCATCGACAACCTGCGGCACCAGTGCCATCGTCGAGGTCTCGCCAATATGGCCGCCTGATTCGGTACCCTCGGCAACCACGGCAGTGGCTCCACGACGCGCCACCGAGGCAACGACCGGGATGACCTTGATGCCCGCCTCGTTCCACGCCTTCATGTACTTGGTGGGATTGCCGGCACCCGTCACGACGACCGGCACCCGCTCGTCAATCACGACCCGCGCGACCTCGTCGGCAAACGGGCTCATGAGCATGACGTTGACGCCAAAGGGCTTATCCGTCCTGGCGCGCAGCTCATGAATCTGGTCGCGCAGCCAGTTGGCGTCGGCGTTCATGGCCGCGATAATCCCTAAGCCGCCCGCCTCGGACACTGCGGACGCCAGCGAGGCGTCGGCGATCCAGGCCATACCGCCCTGGAACACGGGCTTTTCGATGCCGAGCAGATCGCAGAGAGGAGTCTTGAGCATCTCTACTTCTCCAATGCCGCCTCGACCGTATCGGCGAACTCGCCGACCGTCTTGGGGTTCTCCTCGGTATCGAGCTGGATGCCAAACTCGTCCTCAACGGCGACGAGGATCTCGACGGTGCCCAGACTGTCGAGACCAATCTCCTCGAGCGTGGACTCGGGCTTCATCTCGACGTCGTCAAGACCGGCGGTCTCGCGGATAACATCGCAAACGCGCTCGAAGGTCTTCTGATCTGCCATGGTAGTTCTCCTTTGTTTGTGCCCTAGGGGCGTTTTATTTCCTATGTGCGACTACTTCCAACGAAGTAGATAGCCACCTATATCCAGACCGGCGCCAAATCCAACGAGGGCGATGGTGTCGCCCGCATTCAGTGCGTTGGTGCGCGCCAGCCGATCAAGCGCAAAGGGAATACAGGCGCTCGAAATATTGCCGGTCTCGCGCAGCGTTCGAACCACGCGCTCGCCTGGCACGCCGAGGCGCTTGACTGCCTGGCTCAGGATTCGTTCGTTAGCCTGATGGAATACAAAATGGTCGATGTCTTCGACCGAAATGCCCGCATCGCTCGCAAGCTTATGAACCGTGTCACAGATGGCGTTGACGCCGAACTTGAACACACGGCGGCCATTCATGGACAGCACGCTCTCGCTATCTACGGAGGCCTTAAACGGCGAGGTGCCGACCAGTCCGGGAACGCGCAACGTCTCGACGTCGGACGCCGTCGAAAGCTCAACGGCAAGGGGGCTGTCTCCCCCGGCCTCAATCACCGCGGCGCCTGCCCCATCGCCAAAGAGCACGCAGGTGGCGCGGTCGGTCCAGTCGAGCGCGCGCGTCATCTGCTCGGCGGCAACGACAAGCACATGCTTGGCTCGTCCTCGGGCGATATAGCCCTCGGCAACATCGAGCGCAAATACGAAGCCGGCGCAGGCCGCCGAGACATCGAAGGCAGGGCACGTCGCGCCTAGTCGCTCAGCAACGGCACACGCCTCAGCGGGAACAAGATGGTCACCCGTCGTCGTCGAGCAGACGATCAAATCCAACTGGCTCGCGTCGATTCCGGACACCTGGAGTGCCCGCTCGCTCGCCGCTACGGCAAGGTCATCAAGTGACTCGGTGGTGCAGACGTGGCGGCTCTTGATACCTGTGCGGGTAAAAATCCACTCATCCGAGGTATCGAGGAACTCGGACAGCTCGTCATTGGAAACACTGCGCTTAGGAAGCGCCGAGCCCGTTCCAAGAATCGTGAAACCCATCACTAACCTCCTTTGAGTTGTTGACGTGTTTACATCGACCATGAGAGGATAGCGCATTTCAGTCGTTGTTGACGTGTTAACATTAAATTGCCCAAATGCGACACAGGCTTCACATTGTGTCTATCTCTCGACACCATTGCGTTATTCACTTATTCATTAAGGAGGTAGCAGCCGTTATGGATGCCAAATTAACGATAGTCGACGTAACCGGATCGACCAACGATGACCTGCTCGAAGCAGGAAAACAGGGAGCGCCGCACGGCACAGGACTTGCCGCCCGGACTCAGACAGCAGGACGCGGCCGACGCGGCCACAAGTGGGATTCAACCGCCGGCAATCTGTTACTCTCGATTGTCCTACGTCCTCGTGTTGATCCCGCCAAGTACTCTGGCCTTGCCGCCGTCAGCGGCCTAGCGGTGCTCGAGGCGCTCGAAAAGCAGGGTCTTGCAAACGAGATTGGCCTCAAATGGCCCAACGACCTGGTCGCGCGAGGACGCAAGCTCGGCGGCATTCTGGTCGAAGCCGCACGCGATAACGAAGGCAACCCCTTTGCGGTCTGTGGCATCGGCGTCAACGTGAACTATGTGCCCACGGAGGTGCCCGATGGCGGCCTGCCGGCAATCGGTCTCTCGGACCTTAACGAGAACGTTCCTGCTGTCGACATGCTCCTCGATGAGGTCTATCACGCAGTTATAGACGCTGTAGATGCCTGGGCAGAACGCCTCAACGCCATGGAAGAAAACACCGGATCGCTCGCGCCCGTCCACGGCGAATATGTCGCTCACCTCAATTGGATTGGAAAGCACGTTATCGCCCGCTCCCCTGCCGGTGACGAGCAGGCGCGAGGCATCTTTAAAACCGTCGATACCTTTGGACGCGCGTGCATCGAAACAGAAGACGGCTTGCGATCCTTCCATTTTGAGGAGGCGTCGCTGCGCCCCTTGGGCGAATAGGGCGCCGCAGCCACCTACTCAGCAGCATTACCAGGCGGTCAAAACCCATCATGCAAAACAAAAGAGCCCCGCTACCGTAATGGCAGCGGGGCTCTGTAAGCTATGAGCGATATCGCTTAGAGCTTGATGTCGATGTCGACGCCAGCGGGGAGGTCGAGACGCATGAGCGAATCAACGGTGCCCGAGGTGGGGTCGAGGATGTCGATGAGGCGCTTGTGGGTGCGCATCTCGAACTGCTCACGGGAGTCCTTGTTCACGTGCGGCGAGCGGATAACCGTGTACAGGTTGCGCTCGGTGGGCAGGGGGACAGGACCGGAAACGCGAGCACCGGTCTTCTGAGCGGTCTCGACGATGAGCTTCGCGGACTGATCGACGACCTCGTGATCATAGCCCTTGAGGCGAATGCGGATCTTCTGGGTAGCCAACTTAAACCTCCAAAGAGTGCGAGAGATGTTCTCGCGGATTACGTAACAGGGAGCTCGAACTTAGGCGTTCTTGCTCATGACCTCGTCCACGATGGACTTGGGCGCGGGCTCATAAGAGTCGAACTGCATCGTGTAGGATGCACGGCCCTGGGTCTGGGAGCGAAGGTCGGTAGCGTAACCGAACATCTCGCCCAGCGGCACCTTGGCACGGATGAGCTTGCTGTTCTTGCGATCCTCCATGCCCTCGATCTTGCCGCGGCGACCGGAGAGGTTGCCCATAACGTCGCCCATGTACTGCTCGGGGGTCTCGACCTCGACAGCCATGATCGGCTCGAGCAGCTGCGGATCGGACTTCTTGAGAGCGTCCTTGATAGCCATGGAACCGGCGATCTTGAAGGCGGCCTCG
>USCN01000155.1 GCA_900553165.1 uncultured Collinsella sp. | reverse complement strand
TCTGCGGCGGCGCCGATGGTTCTTACCGATCTTGAACGCAAGTCCTTGGCAGGGGAGCGCGAGCTGCTGACCATGCTCACGAGCTACCCCGACCTGTTCCGCACGTATGCCGACCGCATCTGCTCCATCGAGTGGGTTGACCCACGTCACGAGTCCATCGCATGGGCCGTTCTGGCAACGCCGCCGGGAACCGATCCTGCAGCCTGCATGGATGCGGCACGCTCGGTGTGTCCCGAGGCGGCAACGCTTGTGAGTGCCGGGCACATCTCGGCGACGAGCAAGCACCCCACCGAGACGAACATCGTGTTTATGCTCGATACGCTCGAGCTCTACACCATCAAACGCCGCATGCGTGCCGCACAGGCCAAGCTGCGCCAGGACCGTTCGCTCGATGATGAGGCCCGTCGCGCGCTGACCGTTCAGGCCGCGCAAGATTCGCAGCGTCAACGCGAACTGCAAAAGTCGATCGGCGGTGTGGCGGACCCGTTCCGTTTGATCGGCCCGGAGGCCGCAGGCACCGAACAAGCCTAGATGTTGTGGTCAACCAGCGTATTCTCGCCTATATCCAGTCTTCTTTTTGGGTATAGACGTCAATGTGTGTGCTAAAGTAATGAGTCCTGTGGACTATGAAGGGAGAATCTGTGCCAAAAAAGACTGAGAGCACGGGTACTGGGCTGGAATCCTACGTTGCAAAGCTCATGGGCAACGGCTCAAACAGGACTTCGGTAACCGAGGACGAGATTCAGGTCGCCCTGAAGGATATCGATGTTTCTGACGAGCAGCTCACCGCGGTATATTCCGCGCTGCGCAACAGCGGCATCCAGATTATCTCCGCGAGCGGTAACGACGACGCCCCCATGGACGTCGACGATGACGATAACGATACCGATACCGACGATTTCGATGACGACGACGAGCACGATTCCGGCTCGCTCGACGATCATGAGCTTAAGATGGCCCGTCAGGCTGACGCCGAGATGGGTTCTTCCAAGAGCAAGAAGAAGCGCACCGTGCGCACGTCCCGTTCGCGTTCGCGCGTGCGCGGCATCGATGCCTCCACGGTGATGCTGACCGGCGACCCGGTCCGTATGTACCTCAAGGAGATCGGCAAGGTCGACCTGCTGACCGCCTCCGAAGAGGTCGATCTGGCCATGAAGATCGAGGCCGGTCTTGAGGCCACCGAGAAGCTCGAGGCTGCCGATGCTGGTGAGCTCGAACTCACGCGTGCCGAGATGCGTCGCCTTGCGCGCATTGAGAACGTGGGCCTCGAAGCCAAGCAGGCGCTCATCAGCGCAAACCTGCGTCTGGTCGTCTCCATCGCCAAGCGCTATGTCGGTCGCGGCATGCTGTTCCTGGACCTGATCCAGGAGGGCAACCTCGGTCTGATTCGCGCCGTCGAGAAGTTCGACTACCAGAAGGGCTTTAAGTTCTCCACGTACGCCACGTGGTGGATCCGTCAGGCCATCACGCGCGCTATCGCCGACCAGGCCCGTACCATCCGTATTCCCGTGCACATGGTCGAGACCATCAACAAGCTCGTCCGCGTGCAGCGCCAGCTTCTCCAGGACCTGGGTCGCGACCCGACCCCCGAGGAGATCGGTGCCGAGATGGACATGAGTGCCGACCGCGTCCGCGAGATCCAGAAGATCTCGCAGGAGCCCGTGTCGCTCGAGACCCCCATCGGCGAGGAAGAGGATTCTCAGCTGGGCGACTTCATCGAGGACTCCCAGGCCATCGTTCCGCCCGATGCGGCCAGCTTCTCTATGCTGCAGGAGCAGCTCACCCAGGTGCTCGACTCGCTTGCCGATCGTGAGCGCAAGGTTATCGAGCTGCGCTTTGGCCTTGTCGACGGACATCCCCGTACGCTCGAGGAAGTCGGCCGCGAGTTTGGCGTCACGCGCGAGCGCATCCGCCAGATCGAGTCCAAGACCCTGGCCAAGCTCCGCCATCCCAGCCGTAGCAGCAAGCTCAAAGACTATATCGAGAGCTAGTCAAGCAAGAGGCGCCCTCAAGCACATCCGCTTGGGGGCGCTTTCATGTAGTCGTTGGGGACGTTCTTGAATGAGTGGTCGTTTAAGAACGTCCCCAATGACTAGGTCGGAAAAATTCTTAAAAAAGTTCTTGCCCTGAGCTGATTCGTCCGTATAATAAACTTCGTTGCTTGAGAGCACGCACCTATTCCTCGGTAGCTCAATGGTAGAGCACGCGGCTGTTAACCGCGCTGTTGTAGGTTCGAGTCCTACCCGGGGAGCCAGGTTGTAAAACCCGTCGCTTATGCGGCGGGTTTTTTCATGCCGCGATCGCCGTTCGCGAACGTTACCGTATCAACATTTCGTGTCGAGGATGTAATCCCGAGGCCCGCCACCTCAACATGGCGCGGTCGTTGTAGAATATTGCAATGATTGCTCCCACGACATGGTGCCGCGAGCACCAAGAAAAGGAGATTCTTGTGTCTGAGACCATTAACGGCAGCCTGAGCGTCTCGAACGACGTTATTGCCGATATTGCCGGTTATGCCGCGATGACGTGCTATGGCGTTGTCGGTATGGCTGAGCAGCTCCAGGGCGCCGAGAGCGTGCGTCTGCTTGCCGGTCAGCGCCTCCGCAAGGGCGTGCTTGTCTCCGCCGACGAGAACGGCCTTACGGTCGATCTTCACGTCGTGCTCGAGAACGGCGTCAACATGAAGTCCGTCTGCCACAATCTTTCGAGCTCCGTTGCCTTCACTCTGCAGGAGATCGCCCAGATCGATCCCGCCAGCCTTAAGATCGGCATCCATATCGACGCGCTCAAGAGCCGTCTGAACTAGCATCCGAACACGGAGATTTCACCACTCATGATTGCAAAGACCATTCGCACCTGTTTTCCGATCGCTGCGGCTGCCGTTTCCGACAAGGCCGAGGAGATCAACAAGCTCAACGTCTTCCCCGTACCCGACGGTGACACCGGCACCAACATGTCGCTCACGCTCGCCTCGGTGACCAAGGAGCTTTCCGCCCTTCCCGCCGATGCCGATATGGAGGCCATCGCTGGCGCCATCACCCACGGCTCCCTGATGGGTGCCCGCGGCAACTCCGGTGTCATCACCTCGCAGATTCTGCGCGGTGTGGCCGAGGGTCTCGTCTCTGCCGATGAGCCCATCACGTCCGCCAACATCGCCTATGCGTTCCGTCGTGCGGTCAAGGTCGCCTTCCAGGCTGTCCGCAAGCCCATCGAGGGCACGATCCTCACGGTCCTGCGCGATGTCTCGACCAAGGCAGACGAGTGCGAGAAGAAGAAGTTCTCTGCCGAGGATGCGCTCGACGCCATCGTCGTCGAGGCCTACCAGTCCGTCGCCCGCACGCCCGACCTGCTGCCCGTTCTGAAGGAGAACGGCGTGGTCGACTCCGGCGCCTTTGGCTTTGCCATCTTCCTGGAGAACTTTGTTGCCGCCGCGCTTGGCCGCAGCACCGTTGTCGAGGATTTCTCCGCCTCGTTTGATTCCGCTGGCTCTGCCCGCGAAGCGGCCCTCGGTCGCGTTGAGATCGAGGCCAACGATGACTGGGAGGGCTCGGAGTTCCGCTACTGCAACGAGTTCCTCTTTAAGGCCGACGCCCCGTTTGACGAGGACGAGTGCCTTAAGTTCCTGGGCTCCATGGGTGACTGCGAGCTGCTCGTGGGTGCCTACCCCGACTATAAGATTCATGTGCACTCCAACACCCCCAACCTGGTGCTCGAGCACATGCTGCAGCTCGGTCAGATCTATGAGGTCTTTATCCACAACATGGAGATGGAGGCCCACGACCGTACCGCCAAGATTCACGAGGACCAGGAGAAGGCCGCCGAGCCCGAGAAGGCCCTGGGCTTTGTCGCCGTTGCCGCTGGGTCCGGCGAGGCAGACATCCTCAAGTCTCTCGGCGTCGACGTAATCGTGTCGGGTGGTCAGACCATGAACCCCTCGACTGCAGACCTGCTGGGCGCCGTCGACCAGGTCAACGCGACCTCGGTCATCATCCTGCCCAATAACGGCAACATCCGCAT
>USCN01000154.1 GCA_900553165.1 uncultured Collinsella sp. | reverse complement strand
TTGCAATCAAAAACACGCTCTCGGCCGACGATTTTCGTCGCATGATGAACCAGATGAAGGGCGGGGCGCCGACTAAATCCACGCAAGCCGCGACCCCCACCTCACCCATGCCAGCACCGACCGTGCCGGCCGAGCAGAATACGGATGGAGCCCCGCTCGCCGCGAACTCAAAATTTACCTTTGAGAACTTTGTCTACGGCCCCGAAAACAGCCATGCCTATCGCTCGGCACTCAAGTTTGCCGCCCTCGCGGACGAGCGCGGCACATGCACATCACTGTTCATCTACGGCAAATCGGGCCTGGGCAAGACGCACCTGCTGCTTGCCATCAAAAACGAGCTCGCCGAGAAGTCGCCCGAGATCAAGGTCAAGTATGCCAACTCCCAGGCATATCTGGACGACCTGATGACCGAGTTCGACCGTCAAAAGAAGAGCAACGCTCCCATCATGCAGGCGTACCACGGCGTGGACGTGCTCATCATCGATGACATCCAAAACATCATCGGCAAGCGCGCGAGCGTGGACTACTTTTTCCAGCTCATGGACGAGTTCATCCGCAACAACAAGAAGGTCGTCATCGCGGCAGACCGCGCCCCCAAGGACCTAAGCATGGACGAGCGTCTGACCAGCCGCTTCAACGCCGGCATGCTCTGCCTGGTTGCAGAGCCCAGCTACGAGATGAAATACAAGATCTTGCAGCGCTATTACGAGAACACCATCGTCGCCGCCCCCGAGGCAGGCGACGACTCGCTGCTGGCGGCCTATGGGGGCGACGGCGGGCACCTGACCGACGAACACTTTAAACACATGGCCGAGGTCTCGGGCACCAACATCCGCGAACTCGAGAGCTTTTGCGAGCGCTGCGCCGGCGAGGCGGGTGACCGCGAGCGCGAGGGCGGGGAGCTCACCTTTGACGATATCGACGCCATCGCCAGCCAGTACTTCGACACATCGGCCAAAAAGATCAACGTCCAGACGGTTCAGTCCGTCATCGAAGAGCAGTACGGCGTGACACACGAGGAGCTCATCGGCCCGCGTCGCAACGCCAATATCGCCAAAGCGCGCCATATCGCTATCTACCTGGCCATCGAGATGTGCGAAATGACGACCACGGCGGTGGGCGCCGAATTTGGCAACCGCAACCACTCGACCGTCAGCACGAGCTACAAAAAGGTCCAGAAGATGATCCAGGAAGACCGCACCGTCACCGAAGACCTCAAGTCACTGCGCGATAAAATTACACTGCGCTCGTAGGGAAATAGAGACACCTGTTGAAAACTTGTCGAAACCACGGGCATAAGGTGTTTAAAACCCAACCCGCGGTGATGAAAAGTTTTGCGCAGGTTTTGAACGTGGAAAACCACCCCCGTTGCACACAGGTTGCTGTCGATTCTCTTTCTGGGTCTGACCTGCGTCTTTGGGAGTAATCAACAGTTTCGTCAGTGCTATTACTATTATTAAGATATTTATATCTATAGAAAGGTATTAAAAGATGAAGTTCACCGTCAGCCAGAGCTCGCTTACACAAGCCATCGGCGTCGTTATGAAGGGCGTCGCTTCGGCATCCACCCTTCCCATCCTGTCGGGCGTGCTCGTCAAGGCGCAAGACGGCATCTTGGAATTCCAGACCTCTAACTACACCATCTCGATCCGTCATCGCATCGCGGCACATGTCGAAGAAGAGGGCGAGATGGTTATCCCTTGTAAGATGCTCTCCAATATCACCAAGACCCTCCCCGATGCCCCAGTCACCTTTGAGCTGTCCGAGCGTCAGGTGCTGATTGGTTGTGAGAAGAGCTCTTTCCGCCTGAACACGCTCGATGCCAATGACTTCCCCGAGTTTCCGGCCTATGCCATCGAGAGCGCCGTGGAACTGCCGACCGATATCTTGTCCGAAATGGTCGGCCGCGTGTGGCGCGTCACCTCGACTGACAAGGCCCGCCCCATCCTGGGTGGCGTGCACATGAAGGTCGAGAACAACACCGTGCGCCTGGTGGCGACCGATTCCTTCCGCTTGGCCGTGTGCGATACGCAGGTCGAGACCTCAACCCTCGAGGGCTCCTTTGAACTCAACGTTCCGGCCGACGCCTTTAACGACGCGCTGAACATCATGGCCAGCCAGGCGACCATCATGATCGGGGCTACCGACACCCAGGTCGTCTTTGAGGCCGGCAACACCACCTACGTGTCGCGCCGTATCGAGGGCGTGTACCCCAACTACAAGCAGCTCATCCCCGATTCGTGCGTGACGAGCGTCAAGATCGACGTGGCGGCTTTTAATGCCGCCCTCAAGCGCGTGGCGGTCATCGCGAGCGCGAACCCCGCCGTCAAGTTCGAGATCGATGTCGAGAACGGCCAGATGGGCCTGTCCTCCATCTCCAATGACCAGGATCTGGCGCAGGAGACAATCGATGTCGAGGCCGAGGGCGAGTCGGGCACCATCGCCTTCAACTACCACTACATCTTCGGGTGCCTCAATGCCCTATCCAAGGAGAAGGAGATCACGCTGGAGCTCAAGAGCTACTCGCAGGCGGGTATCTTTAAGTCCTACGACAAGATCAACTATCTGTACCTGGTCATGCCGGTTCGCATCTAGCGCTGCGCCATGACCATGTTTGCCCGCAACCTTTCCGTCGCGCGCTACCGCAGTTTCGATAGCTACCGTCTTGACCTGGACGAAGGCGTGACGGTGCTTGCGGGACCCAACGCGGCGGGAAAGACCAACCTCATAGAGGCGCTGCAGCTTTTGACGAGCGGCGCCTCGTTTAGGCATCCCACCGCTACCGAGCTCGTGCACGACGGCACGGGCTCGTGCAGGCTCGCGTTGAGGCTCGAGGGCGATGGCCGCGTGCTCGATATGGGGCTGGGTGTTGAGGACGGCAAGCGCTCGTTTAGCCGTAACGGCAAGAGGTGCTCGGCTGCCGGCGTGCGCGGGGTTATGCCGAGCGTGCTGTTTTGCCCCGATCATCTGGATATGGTCAAGCGCGGCGCCAGCGTGCGCCGCGCCGCCCTCGATGACTTTGGCGTGCAACTGAGCGCCCGTTACGCCGACCTGGTGAGCACCTACGGGCGTTGCGTGACGCAGCGCAACGCCCTGCTCAAGGAGACCTGGTGCTGCCGCGAGATGCTCGGTGCGTGGAATGACTCCATCGCCCGCGCCGGGTCAGCCCTGCTCGTGCATCGTTTGGCCCTGCTCGACCGACTGGCGGGCCATGTGCGCGCCGCGTATGGGCAGGTGGCGTCCGGCGAGGACGCAGGCGTGTCCTATGTATCCACACTGGGGGATTTACCTCAAACCGAGGGGCGCGAGGAACTTAAGGGCTGGGCGTACGAGCATATGCTCGCGGCCCTCGATGAGCGTGCCGATGAGGAGATGCGCCGCGGCGTGACGCTTGTGGGTCCGCATCGCGACGAGATTGAGTTTACCGTTGCGGGTCGATCTGCCCGTTCGTTTGCCAGCCAAGGGCAGCAGCGAACGCTGGTGCTTGCCTGGAAGGTGGCAGAAGTGGCCGTGGCGCGCGATATCCTGGGCACCGCGCCACTGCTGCTTTTGGACGACGTGATGAGCGAGCTCGATGCCGGGCGCCGAGGCGCTTTTCTGCAGCTGATCGGTGATGACATCCAGACGGTCATAACCACCACCAACTTGGGGTACTTTACTGATGACCTGCTTGAACGAGCCAAGGTGGTGAGCATGGGTGAGGCGTGCTAATTACGAGCGCGAGAACGGAACGGTTGCCTTTGGCGGCTTTTTGGATGCCGAGCGTCAGCGCATCCTGGCGGCCGCGACACCTGAGCGCCGCGCGCAAATGGAGGCTGCCGAGGAGTCGCGCGCGGTCTATCGTGCCTGGAATGCGGTGTGCTCGGGCACGCGCGAGGGACGCCACGTGACGGGCCTGCGCTACCTGCCCGAGTCCAATGAGCTGCTGGTGTATCTCGATTCGCCCTCGTGGACGCAGGAGATGACGCTGCTGCGCGAGATCATCCGGGCGCGCATGGAGCGGGCCGGCGCGCATGTGGACGGCCTG
>USCN01000153.1 GCA_900553165.1 uncultured Collinsella sp. | reverse complement strand
TAAGGCGAAGGCTCCTGCAGCCGACGCCGATCGCAAGCTCGCCGCTGTCGCCGCCGAGGCCGAGCAGCCTACCGAGCGCGTTCTGATTGGCGAGGCTGAGGACGAGGCCGCCGATGGTGCGGATGCGGCTCATAAGTCCGCAGCCAAGCCTGCTCAGTATTACACCTATACGCCCGCCGAGACCTCCGAGGAGTCCTGCGATGAGTAGCGAAGCAACCTGCCCCATTACGCTGAGCGTTGCCGGTGATCCGCGTCTCGCGCGCTTGGTGCGCATGACGGCCGCCAACGTCGGCGCCCTGTGCTCTATGTCCGTCGATCGCATCGAGGATATTCGTATGGCTGCCGAGGAAGCCTTCATTTTTGGATGCACGGCCGTTGATTCCGACGATATTTCGATCAAATTCGATGTCGACGAATCCCATGTGGGCATGACCTTTACCTTTGGCGACCAGGCGACTGTCGATGAGGATGACCAGGCTGCCGTATATGCCGAGCTCATTTTGGCGAGCGTGTGCGACTCCTACGAAAAGACTACAGCGCCCCTGACGCTTTCCCTCGACCTCAAGGCGGATATCTAATATGACCGAACGTTCCCGGAGCGGCAAGACCGCTTGGGACAAGGAGAAAACCCGCGAGTTGTTTCGTCGTTATAAAGAGACCGGTGATCCGGATGCACGCGAGCAGCTCGTCATGTCCCACATGAACCTGGTAAGGTTTCTTGCCAACAAATTTAAGAACCGCGGCGAGCCGCTCGATGACCTTTTGCAGGTCGGCTATCTGGGCCTGCTCAAGGCTATCGACCGCTTTGACCCTGAGCGCGGACTTGAGTTCACGACGTTTGCCACGCCCACCATCCTGGGCGAGATTAAGCGCCACTTCCGCGACAAGGGCTGGAGTGTGCGCGTGCCGCGTCGTCTGCAGGAGCTCTCTGCCAAGGTTAACCAGGCCACCGATAAGCTCACCAACGAGCTTCAACGTTCGCCCAAGGTTGAGGAAATCGCCGATTACCTGGGCGTGACCGTCGACGAGGTGCTCGAAGCCATGGAATCGTCCTCGGCCTACACCTCGGTGCCCATCGAGGCCCCCGGTGCGTCCGATTCCGACGATGCGCCTTCGATTCTCGATCGCTACGCCGACGACGACAACGAGCTCGACTTTACCGATGACCGCCTGGTGA
Organism: uncultured Collinsella sp.; assembly: GCA_900553165.1. Lineage (GTDB taxonomy): Bacteria > Actinomycetota > Coriobacteriia > Coriobacteriales > Coriobacteriaceae > Collinsella. The sequence continues at coordinate 2,851 of USCN01000153.1, read as the reverse complement.
TTGAGGAGGCCATCCGCGATTTCTCGCCGCGCGAGCGCGAGGTTATCGAGCTGCGCTTCGTGAAGGGCATGACCCAGATCGAGATTGCCAAGAAGCTGGGCATCTCGCAGGTGCAGGTCTCGCGCCTGCTGCGCCGTACCCTTAAGAAGATTCAGGACAAGATCGACCCCGACGGAGTGATGGTTCGTTCATGAGTGAGCACCCCCGACAAACCGACCGCACGCTGCGCGATACCCGTATTCTGACGTTGCGCATTTGGGGCGTCGTCGGCTGCATTGTCATCGCCGCCGTCATCTTTAACCTTATGGGCATCCTGGCGCCGGTCATCGAGTTTCTCGCTGTCGGTTCCATCATCGCTTTTGTGATGTCGCCGATCACCAACTGGCTCGAGCACCATGGCGTGAATCGCGGCATCGGTTCGCTCATCGCGCTTATTGTGGTCGTTGCTGTGCTCGTCGGCGTCGTTTGCATTTTGTCGCCGATCCTCTTTGGTCAGATCATGGAAGTTCTGAGCCGCCTGCCCGAGCAGCTTCGTGTTGCTGGTGGTGACCTCAACGAGATGATCTCGCATGCCAAGACGCTCAACAACACGCCGCTCAAGGAGTATCTGGACGATAACCTTTCTTCGCTCGTTACGGTGGCGTCCAAGTATGTCTCACAGATTGCCGCCGAGCTTGGCCGTGGTGTATTCCCACTTATCACCAATACAGCGTCGCAGCTGTTTGTTATCTTCCTGGGCTTGGTGCTTGCTTACTGGCTCGCCTGCGATTATCCCCGCATGCACCATGAGGTCTGCACCATCATTGATCAGGAAAAGGAGACCTCGTACCGCTTTATGGTCGCGATTCTTTCGCGCTCGGTTGGCGGTTATATGCGCGGCATGGTCGTGACGTCCATCTGCGGTGGCATCCTCGCCTTTATCGGCTTTACGCTCATTGGCCATCCGTATGCGGCACTCATGGCCATCTTTACCTGCATCATGCACTTGGTCCCGGTCGTCGGTCCCTGGGTGAGTGCTGCGATTGCCACCGTGCTCGGCTTTATGTTCAGCCCGATGCTGGCGTTGTGGACCTTGATCGTGACCATGGTGGCACAAAATGTCACCGATAACGTCATTTCGCCTAAGGTCATGCAGAGTTCGGTGCAGGTGCATCCCGTCATGAGCCTGACGGCCCTCGTTATCGGTTCGGCACTCATGGGTCCCATCGGCATGGTCATCGCCATTCCGCTGTGCGCGGCCCTCAAGGGCATTTTCGTCTACTACTTTGAGAACGAGACCGGTCGTCAACTCGTGGCATACGATGGCGCTGTGTTTAAGGGCACGCCGTATCGCGATGCCGAGGGCAACCCGGTCGCCGCCTATGACGCGCTTGGCGATGATACGTTCATTTACGAGTCCGAGCTCATCGGCAACGAGACTGCGCCCGAGGCCCAGGCCATGCCCAAACCCGAGCTCGAGAATCCCTGGATTAAGCTCTCGGGTCTTCAGCCCGACGCGACAGGCTTTTTCAAGAACCCCTTCGCCAAGGATGACGATTCCAATACGGATGACGACACCGAAACCGGCATCGACGGCTCCATGGACGATTCGGATTCCAAATAGGCCCTGTTAGCGTTTCTTGATGTTATAAAAGACAAGAAACACGAGCAAAGCGATTGATAAGGGGCCGGCTACATAGAAATAGAGAACGTCAATTGCGCGTAGAGGGCAATATGCCTTATCGCCGGACGTTACTGCATATAAGACGTAGCCAAATGCTGGTTGGTTTGAATACCAGTGGGAGAAGGCCAAGAGCGCTAAAAGTGCTACTACCAGAAGTGCATTCAGGACAAATCGTTTGCTTTTCATCGATCGCTCCTTCCGGATGGTTCTTATATAGCATTTTACCAAACCCATTTTTTTCAAAGGATTGCTTAGTCCTAAATAACATGCACTTTCGCTGGAGGGTCGCTGTTTGGCGGCCCTCTTTTTTGCACAGGCGCGGTGGGATGGTAATATCGTTACGTTTGAACTGTTTCGATGTGAAACCGAGGAGATTCCCTCTATGAGTGCTGACTACCCGTCAATGACTACGGCCGAGATTCGCTCTAAGTTCCTCAACTTCTTTGAGGAGCGCGGTCTTAAGCTCTATCCTTCTTCGTCTCTCGTCCCCGACGATCCTTCGCTGCTGCTTGCCAACGCCGGCATGAACCAGTTTAAGGAGTACTACCAGGGCAAGAAGACCATGAAGGAGATCGGCGCTATCTCCTGCCAGAAGTGCGTCCGCACCAACGATATCGACTGCATCGGCGAGGACGGCCGTCACCTGTCCTTCTTTGAGATGCTCGGCGACTTCTCCTTTGGCGGCGTCTCCAAGCAGCAGGCCTGCGCTTGGGCCTTTGAGCTCATCACCAAGGAGTTCAAGCTGCCGCTCGACCGCCTGTACTTCACCGTCTTTACCGAGGACGACGAGACCCATGACGTGTGGCGCTCTCTGGGCGTTGCCGAGGATCACATCTCGCGTCTGGGCGAGGACGACAACTTCTGGGCCGCTGGCCCCACCGGCCCCTGCGGCCCGTGCTCCGAGATCTACTTTGACATGGGCGGCAGCCCCGACTGCAAGCCCGGATGCGACTGCGACCGCTTCCTTGAGTTCTGGAACCTCGTGTTTACCCAGTACGACCGCCAGGAGGACGGCTCCATGCCGGAGCTGCCGCACCGCAACCTCGATACGGGCATGGGTCTGGAGCGCATGGCCGCTATCATGCAGCACAAGACCGCTAACTACGACGGCGATCTGATGCAGCGCCTCATTAAGCTCGGCGAGGAGATCAGCGGCAAGACCTATGACGCCGACGATTACTCCGGCGC
>USCN01000152.1 GCA_900553165.1 uncultured Collinsella sp. | reverse complement strand
TTCTTGCGTCCTGCGGAGTGTTCTGAAAAGTAACTTCAGGGCAGGCCCTGCGGTAACTCGGCAGAGGAGGGGAGTGCGATTCCTCGATCGCTCACTTAATCTAATAGGAAAGTTAGTGAGGCCGGAGCTTTAGCTCCGGCCTCCCCATATAAGGGCTCGGCTTTGCCGAGCCACCAAATTTACATCAGCTCCCAGAACATGTTTGAGAACTGTGCCTGAAGTATGTATTTGCAGGCCCCGAATCGGTGTTGCCTCCCGGCGCATTCCGCAGGGGGAGCGATATTTTGCAGCACGAAGTGCGCAGCAAAATATCGCTCATGCCCGAGGACGCGCCGGGAGGCAACACCGATTCGGGGCCGGACACACGGATCTACCTGCGCATTTACAAATTCGTAAACTTTTTTGAAAAAAGTGCTTGCACAGTTCTCGAATCATAGGTTATTATCTTCCTCGTTGAACGCGCGGGTCCAACAAAACGGACCGCGAATCAACAACATAGCATGTCGGAGTGGCGGAATTGGCAGACGCGCTAGCTTGAGGTGCTAGTGACCGCTTTTTGGTCATGCGGGTTCAAGTCCCGCCTCCGACACCATCGCATTTGAGAAGCCTCTTCGGAGGCTTTTTTGTTACCGATAGACGGTGGGGTCCACGATGGAAACGCTTGAACGCAACGAGTGGGCAGACGTTGCCCAACTAGTCGAGATCACGAGCGATGCTGTCATCATCTGTGAGCTCGACGGAACCATTCTGCATGTGAATAATCGCTTACTTGGTTTGATGTGCGAGGAACGCGCCGACGTCATCGGTGGAGATGTTAAAGACGTCCTGTACTCATCCGCTTTTGAACGTGCGACGGAACATCGTCTGCCATTTGAAACTGATGGCTCCGAGAACGAACTGATGCTCAAGCTGAGTGACGGCTCCTTTATCCCCGTCTTGGTTCGTGCGGGCTCCGTGACGCCTCCACGCATCTTTGGGCGCCGCGCGCCACGTGTCCTGGTGGCGCTCCATAGCATCGAAGAACAGTATTCTCACGACCGTCAACTCAAGCGTGCGTTATCGGAGCTTAGAGTGGCGAACAAGCGTCTCTCTGGCACGCTTTCGGTCATTATGAGCACTGTGGGCTCCGATGAGTTACCCAGCCTGCTTGATACTGTTTTGAACCAGCTTGTAGGAACGCTCGATGCTTCGGGTGCCGCTATCTATTTTTCTGAGAGCGGCGGTTTTAAACTTCGCGGTGTTTCCAAGGAGCTGTACGACAGCTACCTGCCTGAGTTTTTGCCGTATGGCGCTGGCATTCCGACGTATGTTCTTCGTGAGTCGCGTGCCTGTCGCTTGTCGATTCAACAGGACCTTGAGGGCGATAAGGCCGCCTCCGGTATGTTCATGGACTTGGACAATCGTTCTAAGCACCTGTTGCGCGTGCAGGATATGCCTCCGTACCGCAGCGAGATCTGTCTTCCCGTTTTTTACGGTACGCAGATCCTTGGCGTGCTGGAAGTTGGTTGGAAACGCCCCCAGGCACCGCTCGCCTATGACGTTAATGTACTCGAGGTCACTTGCGATTACTTGTCTATCCAACTGGTCGGCATGGCATCGAGTCTTCGCTCTCGTCGCACGGCCGAGCTTGGCCGCTCGCTCAATGTCTTACGTGATGAGTTGTTTACCTTTCTAGACGATTCCGTCGCGGCTACCCAGGCGGTATCGTCCGAGATCTGCAATATGCTCAACTGCCATTTTTGCCCTGTTGAGTATGACGCCAGTCTGGATTCCTACGTCATAGATTTTGAAGGCGGCAGTCGCGTTGCTTTGCCGGACGATCCCGAGAAGCTTTTCTTTTCCACGACGGCGCCAGCGGCACGTCTGGGGGCTGGCCCTGATGGCTTTGAGGCATCTGTTTTGGGGGGTACGAGTGCCGAGGACCTTAAACACGTCCGTATAACTCGCGTTGACGAATCGATGCCTATGGGAGGCTGGCTTAGGGCGCATGGTCTGCCTTGTCAAGGTCTCTACGTCGACTCCGGCATCGAGGCGGGGCACCCGCGCTCTGAGGGCGATGGCAAGCACAGTAGCGACGCGATTGTTCCTGCTTCTGTTGCGAAGAGCCCGACGACGCGCGCGCTGCTGCTTCGTGATGGTAGCCAAGAGCCGATTGATGACCTTGAATATGACTACTTGGTGCACTTGGCGCATGACTTTGAACTGATCTACGAAGGCGAATCTCAAAAGCGCGAGGAGCGCCATATCGCTCAGACGCTCCAGATTGGCATGAGAAATTCCCTGGGGGATGTTCCGGGTATCGCAACCGATTCGGTGTACCTGTCGGCCACGAATTCGGCGTTGGTCGGAGGCGATTTCTATACGCTCATTCGTCTTCCCGACGACTGCGCCGTCATGATTCTGGGTGATGTGTCTGGCAAAGGCATTGAGGCCGCATCGATGTCCGCGCTCGTCAAGACGGCCCTGACGGCATATGCCTGGGAGGGCGCTGGACCGGCCCGCATGGCACGCTCCCTTAACAGCATGCTCATGGGCTTTTCGAGGGTCGAGACGTTCGTGACGGCCTTTATCGCCAAGATTGACCTTAAAGCCGGACGCGCAACGTATTGTTCGGCGGGCCATCCTCCGACCATGGTCATCAGGCCAGAGTCGATGCCGCTGGGTGGCGGCGAGGCCCGTGGGGGAGAGGTTGAGCTGCTTGGATGCCAATCGGGCGTAATCGGTGCCTTTGAGAGCATGGTGTACGAGACAGGCGTGTTTACGTTTGCCCCCGGCGACATGCTCTTCATGTATACGGATGGAACGATTGAGGCCCGCGACCGCACCGGAGCGTTCTTTGGCGAGCAGCGCTTGCGCGACCTTCTGCTCTCTGTCTCGGGTGAGGGCGTATCGGGCATTTGCGGCAAGGTCTTGGGCGAGCTTGAGCGATTTACCGAATCGGCGCTGGACGATGACATTGCATTGGTGTCCCTTGAGTTTTTACGGGGTCGTTCATAGACGACGCTGGGCGGGCTGAATCCGTACGGTTGGGGAAACGAATGCATCGAGTGGGCTTTTTTGGGGAACCATGGTCGTATGAATGAGTGGAATGACATAGCGGTTTTGACGCCACCAGGCGATATCGACATCGCCACGGTGCCTGCGCTGCGTCGGCGGTTGGATGCTTTGATTGGCCGCGGCGTGCGTCGTGTCGTCATCAACTGTCAGGCTGTTAGCTTTATCGATTCTACGGGCTTGGCATTCCTGCTTACGCGCGCTCGTGAGCTTATGAGGCGAGAAGGCCTGCTTTCGCTCGTCAATGCATCAGGTGAAGTTGTTCGCTTTTTGGAGATTGCTCGTCTTGTCGATATCCTTCATGTCGTGGGGCCGGCACGGGAGTCAATTCCTGCCATTCCGGTGGGGGAGCTGCCTCGCTGGAGTAAGAGCGTTGAGGTCCGTCAGGGTATCGAGAATCTTCCATACTACCGACATCGCATCGCCGAACTCCTTGAATCGCTTCCGTTGCGCCGTGACGAGCGCTACGATGTCGCATTGGCGTCGGGGGAGGCGCTGGGTAATGCCTATGACCATGCGGGCGGTATCGGGTGCGTCCTGACGGTTCAGGCCTATGGCGATCGCGTTGTGGTTGAGGTGCTTGATCGAGGTGCCGGCTATTCTATCGATGAAACGAGCGAACCGGTCGCATCCGAGGAACGCGGCCGTGGCATCAAGCTTATGCGTATGCTCGTCGATAACGTGGAGGTTGCTCGTCGTACGGACGGCGCCGGCACGCGCGTGCAGATGGTGAAGCTGTTTAGCGGAGCGCTGGAATCGTGTGCCTAGCCAATCGCTTTAGCGCGTTTAGCTACTAAGAACATGCGGCAGACAAGTTTTTTGAAAAAAGTACTTGCGTCTTTTGGACAACTCGCGTAAATTAATAACCCGCAAGCGGACATGGCTCAGTTGGTAGAGCACAACCTTGCCAAGGTTGGGGTCGCGGGTTCGAGCCCCGTTGTCCGCTCCAAACGCAACAGCCCGGCTACTACGGT
>USCN01000151.1 GCA_900553165.1 uncultured Collinsella sp. | reverse complement strand
CGATGCCGCGCGCTCGCATGTAGTTTGAAAGACAAGGCAAGGGAAGGGCGTGCGATGAAGTCGATGACATATGGAGAGGCGAGACAGATTGCACGCGATCTCGCGAAGGATACATTGGAGAACTACTGGTCCGGCTCATACCCGGTGGATCCGGTAGCGATAGCACGGAGCGCCGGGATAGAGGTTTACAGCTCACAGCTTGGGGTGGATACATGGGGCATGCTTGTCGGCGGCGACAACAGTGTCACCATGTACCTTGACAAGGACCAGCCGTTGAACAGAATGCGCTTCAGCGCTGCGCATGATGCGCGCCGAGCGCCGGCAGATGGGCTATATCAGCTGGAAGGACCTCAATCCCGATGAAGAGCGCCGTGTGCTGCGCACGTCGTCGCCCTCGACCGAGGACATCTATCTTCCCGACTTGGTGCGAATTGGAGCCGCAAGCGGCGAGGTGCAAGAGGATTTGTGCTTGCTGGTGGGATCTGCGGCGCAGCGCCGCCGCATGCCTAGCGTAGGCTGGTCCGTGTGTTCCGGGTTGCCCGCCGGCTCGATTCTAGAGGTGGAACCGGGGGTGTACAGCTTGTCTCCCGAGGCCCTCTGCCTTGCCGTTGCGCGCGAACTTGGCTGTATCCAGGCATTTGCCCTGGCCCAGGAGCTGTGCTCTAAGATTTCACTGAGCGACCGCGGGAAGTATCTGCCTCCCTACACCTCGCCTGTTACGAATAAACTTGCAAAGGACAAGGACCAGCCAGCAGACGTGGGCTACTTTGAAGTCGAGCCGGCGCTGACGCCCGATCGCCTGGCAGATTACCTTGCGGCATGCAAGGGGAATGTGGCCAAACAGCTGCTGCGTCTGTGTCCCTACCTGTCAGAAAACCTGCTCTCGCCCATGGAGTGCATCATGCTCGCTCTGTTTTCGCTTCCGTTTTCCTATGGCGGATTTGACTGCGGTCCCTTTAAGACCGACTACAAGATCGAGTTCGATGACCGCGCGCAGGCAATCTCGGGGATGCCGCATGCAGTTTGCGATGCGTATCAGGAAGCAGCCCGGTTTGACCTTGAATACAACGGTGAGCTGGGCCATTCCTCCCGGAGGGGACGTATCCATGATGAAAAACGCAACACGGGCTTGATTACTATGGGAATCGAGGTCGCGACGGTCAACAACGAAATGCTCTGCGACATGGAAGCGATGGAAGCGCTCGCATGGCGCATCCACCAGCGTATGCGAAAGCGGTACCGGAATCGTGTCGATGCCCGCAGGAAGAAGCAAGAGGCGTTGCTTAACACGCTGCGGGCGTGTTTTGGGCTTAAGCCGGTCTAATTCACGTCGAAAATAGGGGGTTAATCATATGCCCTGGCCAAAATATGGCAAATATGAGTACTGTCACTAAATCAGTAACAGCAAAATCAAGGAATTTAGGACTCGGAGGCGGCATAAAGTAAGAAGATAATAAACAAATGTGGAATAACTAAGCATCAGGTTAGCGACATTGAGCGCAAAATCTGTCCGAGAGGCCAAAATTGCCTGTTACTAAATTGGTGACAGTACTCATATCTGCCATTTTTTGGCCACGGCACCCTAGGAAGGGTGCCCCGGAGCTCCCCATAGGGGAGCTCCGGGCTTCACAGAGGCACGAATAGCCCACTCCGACCTGCGAAATCTGTACTCGCGATGCGAATGACGCCCCTAACCTTAAACTTTAGCTTGAACTTAGCTATAATGCGCTACGTTCCTACCAGGCTGTGGTTGCGGACGGACGAAATGCCCGTCCTAGTCCAAGACAGACGCGGTCAAAGGGATCCACGTAAGCGACCGCGTGCGCGCGGCGCGATCATGGCGCGTCCTAGATGTAAGCCGCACCGTCCGTTCTACTTTCTTTGGGGCAATACCGCCTCGCGGGCGAGCGGGCCAGTCGTGAAGGTGGCTGCGGCCTCCCGAGCAAACACCCCGGTGCGCAAGTGTGGGGTCAAATACCAGGTCAGCTGGTGGGAACAATCTGATATTTCGTGCAACGCACGGATCGTATACGACACAGAAGGCAGGGTAGTGGACATGGTGAGGGGCAGCTTGATGCACGCGGCTCGGTTAGGTGCTGGGACCGCAGCGGTCATCGCCGTTTTGGGCCTGAGCGGATGCGCGTTCAACCCGCTGTCTACGTTCACGACTCCCACGATCGACCAGATCGAGTACGAGACCGTCACGTCCGCGGTGTCGGATGATGCCCTGGTCACCCCCGGTACCCTGACGGTTGCCCTCGATACCTCCGATGCGCCGCAGGCCATGCAGGGCGCTGACGGCGAGCTCACGGGGTATGCAGTCGACGCTGCCCGCGCCCTCGCAAGCCGCATGGGCCTTAAGGTCGCCTTTGTCGATGCGTCCTCGGCAGGTTCCGCGCTCGGTGACAAAAAGGCTGATATCTTTATCGGCGAGATCAACTCCACGGATGGGGACGTTAGCTCGCTCGGCACCTGCCTGTACGATGCCGCTTCCGTGTTCGGTAAAACCAGCGATGGTGGGTCGCTAAGCGTTTCCACCGATACCCTTAACACGTCTACTCTGGGTGTCCAGATGTCCTCGGCCTCGCAGGAGGCGCTTGCTAAGCAGAGCATCACCGCCAACCAAAAGACCTACTCCAACATCAACGAGTGCTTTGAGGCACTCGAGTCCGGCGAGGTCGACTATGTAATCTGCGACTCCACGGCCGGCGGCTACCTTGCACGCCTGATGAGCGAGGTCTCCTATGCCGGTTCGCTCGAGGCGCCCTCGACGCTTGGTGTTGCGGGCCTCTCGTCCAATGACGAACTGTGCCGTGCCGTGAGCGATGCCCTCGACGGTATTACGGCCGACGGCACGCTCGAGGCGGTCCACTCTGTCTGGTATGGCAGGATGCCCTACGACCTCACCACTAAGACGGTTTCGGGCGCTAACGTGCAGCCGGGCGACTCTGAGTCCAGTGAGACCGCATCCTCCGGCAGCGAGTCCTCCGATTCCAACAATGAGACCGCATCCTCCGAAGACAAATCGTCCAGCCAGGAAGACACTATCACCGACGACGACATTAACAAGCTCAATAGCTAGTTATTGCTAGGGGTGGCGTCTCCTACGCGCTAGGAGGGACGCCTCTTCACGGTTTCAACACGCATCGCCGGGCTCTCCCAACAGGGGAGCCCGGCTTTTTCGTTTCCAAAAAACCAGCAGGTCAAAGACATTTTTTAGGTGCAAAAGCAAAGTCGCCGTCGCTCTTCCATAGCGCACTTTGCCACAGAAAAGTGCGAGACTTCGGTATGCGGTATCAAGCAATCGTTATTCGGGTCTTTAGGAATCCGCGTGATTAAATGCACGGCAATGGGTACATAGCCAGTACAGTAAGTCCCCGAGGCAGATTGGAGCCACGTATGGATATCAAGGTTTCTGGACGCAAGACGACGGTAACCGATGCTCTGCGTGCGCATGTGGATGAGAAGATCGGCGAGGCGCTCAAGGTTTTCGATATCGAGCCCATGACAGTCGACGTCGTGCTTCGTTATGAGAAGAACCCCTCGAACCCCAACCCGGCAATCGTCGAGGTCACGGTTCGTGCCCGCGGCTCTGTGATTCGCGTTGCCGAGCACGGCGCAGATATGTATGCCGCCATCGACCTCTCCGCCGATAAGGTTACCCGCCAGCTGCGCAAGTTCAAGACTAAGGTCGTGGACAACCGCCAGGGTGGTGCCAGCGCCGCGGATGTCGCACCGGTCGAGCGCGTCGAGGATCTGGCCGACCTGCTGCTGCCCGAGGAGGAAGACGACCTGCTCGTCCGCGAGAAGGTTATCGACGTCACTCCGATGACTGAGGAGCAGGCGCTGGTGCAGACCGATCTGCTCGGTCACGACTTCTACGTGTTCGAGAACGCGACGACCGGCCTTATCAATGTGGTGTATCACCGTAAGAATGGTGGATATGGCATCATCAAGCCCCGCATCGAAACACTTGACGAGTAAAATACGTTAACTTGCATGAGTTAACGGCTGGGGGGGGGGGGGGG
>USCN01000150.1 GCA_900553165.1 uncultured Collinsella sp. | reverse complement strand
CCGCCGGTCTTGCCGATATCGTGACGGTCGCTCCGGCGCAGGAGCTGACCGTCCAGACGGTTCCGGCATCCGACTTTCCCATGCAAAAGAATACGGCGTATCGTGCCGCGCTCGCTATGGCCGAGCATTATGGGCGCAAGGCCAACGTTTGCGTGACGATCGAGAAGCACATTCCGCTGTGTGCTGGTCTGGGCGGTCCCTCGACGGACGCCGCGGCGGTCATTGTCGCCTTAGCGGAGCTCTGGGACATCGACCGCGCCGATGCCGCGCTCGACGAGATCGCCCGCGGCATTGGTGCTGATGTCCCCTTCTTTTTGCATGCGAGCCCCGCATTCTATGTGGGCGGGGGAGACGTGCTGGCAACCGAGTATCCCGCGCTGCCCGCAACGCCCGTTGTGCTGGTCAAGCCTCGCGAGGCGAGCGTTTCAACGATTGAAGCCTATCGACGTTTTGATGAGAACCCGGTGCCGGCAGACAAGCCCGGCGCGATCGCTTCGGCCCTGCGTGCTGGGGATGCCGAGACGGCATACGCGCTCATCCACAACAATTTGGGCGTCATTTCTGCGCAAATGGAGCCTCAAATCCAAACGGTTCTCGACTGGTTGCGTGCGCAGGACGGCACGGTTGCCGTGGATGTGTGCGGGTCGGGCGCTTGCTCGTTTGCCATTTGCGACACCGTCGTCACGGCATCCAATCTCGCGGCATCCGCTCAGCAAAATGGCTGGTGGGCTTGCGCAACGGAGCTTATTTCCGACACTGTTCGCATCGAAGTGCCAAAGAAGTAAAAATTTCTCTAGCACATGGCGGAAATCTTTGTTACTATAGTCGAGCTAACGGGTTGTGGCTCAGTTTGGTAGAGCACTGCGTTCGGGACGCAGGGGTCGCTGGTTCAAATCCAGTCAACCCGACCAGAGCATGAGGAGGGACCGCTTCTTGCGGTCCCTTTTTTTAGCTATTGTTGCTCTTGTTGTGATTCCAAAGCTGCATGCAGGCCCGCTGCGGTATAATCCATCGAGCTTGTTTGCATTGATTCCGGGAGGAAAGTACATGTTCCCTAAAGGCTTTGAGTGGGTAGTTATCCTTATTGTCGCCCTGTTGATTTTTGGGCCTAAGAACCTGCCGAAGCTCGGCAAGTCGCTTGGCTCTACCGTCAAGAACATCCGTGAGGGCATGGAAGGCGACAAGGGCGAGTCCAAGCAGGCCGAGGACGTTGTGGTCGAGGAGTCCGAGGAGGACAAGGAGATCGCTGACCTCGAGGCCAAGCTCGCTGCTGCCAAGAAAAAGAAGGCAGAGGACGGCGACGCGGACGCAGAGTAGTCCCATCCCTTTGGGGTGAGCACCTGACCGGCTTGCCCGCAGGCTAGCCGGTCTTTTTCGTTTTGTTGACAGTTGATCGTTACATCATAGTTGGGGAGATATCCGTATGGACGCAAGCCAGATCGTACTGACCGCTGAGGGCCGCCAGAAGCTCGTCGAGGAGCTCGCTTGGCGTGAGGGCGATTACGCCAAGGAGATCGTCGAGGACATCAAGGAAGCCCGTGCGTTCGGCGACCTTTCGGAGAACTCCGAGTACGATGCCGCCAAGGACAAACAGGCCCAGAATGCTGCTCGCATCGCCGAGATCCAGGCTATTCTCGCCAACGCCCAGGTTGCTGCCACCACGGGTGATCTGACCGTCTCCATCGGTTCCACCGTTTCGTTGATTGATCCCAACGGTGAGGTCATGGAAGTCACGCTCGTCGGTACCACCGAGACCAACTCGCTCGAGCACAAGATCTCCAACGAGTCTCCGGTCGGCCACGCCATCATCGGTCACGGCGAGGGCGACTCCGTCGAGGTCGTTACGCCTTCTGGCAAGACCCGCGTCTACACCATCGCCAAGATCGCACGCTAGACCACGGTCCCGCGTAAAGGTATGTTTTCGCTCCCTGGGACCGAATCCTGGGGAGCGTTTTAGTTTGAGGAGCTAACTTATGGCAGAGAACCAGAACGCCGCCGATCAGGCATCGACGCTCAACGACGAGCGCGCCACCCGCCTGGCCAAGCGCGCCTCCCTGTTCGAGGCGGGCCAGAATCCGTACCCCGAGCACTCCGAGATCGAGGACTACGTTGCCGACATCGAGGCTAAGTATGCCGAGCTTGCCGATGGCGAGGACACCGAGGACGTCGTAAAGATCGGCGGCCGCGTGGTTGCCAAGCGCGGTCAGGGCAAGATCATGTTCATCGTCGTCCGCGACGCGACTGGCGAGATTCAGCTGTTCTGCCGTATTAACGACATGGACGAGGCAGCTTGGAGCACGCTTAAGGCCCTCGACTTGGGCGATATCCTGGGCGTGACCGGCGTGGTCGTGCGCACCAAGCGCGGCCAGCTTTCCGTCGCCCCTAAGAGCGCGACCCTGCTCTCCAAGGCCGTTCGCCCGCTGCCCGAGAAGTTCCACGGTCTCTCCGACAAGGAGACCCGTTATCGTCAGCGTTACGTCGACCTCATTGCTAACGACGATGTTCGCGAGACCTTCCGCAAGCGCTCGCAGATCCTCTCCACCTTCCGTCGCTTTATGGAGTCCGACGGCTACATGGAGGTCGAGACCCCCATCCTGCAGACCATCCAGGGTGGCGCTACGGCCAAGCCGTTCATCACGCACTTCAACGCTCTCGATCAGGAATGCTACCTGCGCATCGCTACCGAGCTGCACCTCAAGCGCTGCATCGTCGGCGGTTTTGAGCGCGTCTTCGAGATCGGCCGCATCTTCCGTAACGAGGGTATGGACCTCACCCACAACCCCGAGTTCACCACGATGGAGGCCTACCGTGCCTTCTCCGATCTCGAGGGCATGAAGGCGCTCGCCCAGGGCGTCATCAAGGCTGCCAACAAGGCCATCGGCAACCCCGAGGTCATCGAGTATCAGGGTCAGACTATCGACCTGTCCGGTGAGTGGGCAAGCCGTCCCATGACTGATATTGTCTCTGACGTGCTCGGCAAGAAAGTTACCATCGACACGCCCGCCGAGGAGCTTGCTGCCGCCGCTCGCGAGAAGGGCCTGGAGATCAAGCCCGAGTGGACCGCTGGCAAGATCATCGCCGAGATTTACGATGAGTTGGGCGAGGACACCATCGTCAACCCGACCTTCGTGTGTGATTACCCCATCGAGGTCAGCCCGCTCGCCAAGCGTTTTGAGGACGATCCGCGTCTGACCCACCGCTTTGAGCTGGTCATCGCCGGCCACGAGTACGCCAACGCATTCTCCGAGCTCAACGACCCGGTCGACCAGGCCGAGCGCTTTGCTGCCCAGATGGCCGAGAAGGCCGGCGGCGACGACGAGGCCATGGAGTATGACGAGGACTACGTGCGCGCCCTCGAGTACGGTATGCCTCCCGCGGGCGGCATTGGCATTGGTATCGACCGCGTGGTCATGCTGCTTACCAACCAGGCTTCTATCCGCGACGTCCTGCTGTTCCCGCACATGAAGCCCGAGAAGGGTTTCCAGTCCGGTGCCGCTGCCGCCAAGGCTGCAGAGGCCGGCAACGCCGCGAGCCCGTTCGTTACGTCGCTTAAGCCCACGCTCGATTACTCCAAGATCGCCGTTGAGCCGCTGTTCGAGGAGTTCGTCGACTTTGATACCTTCTCCAAGAGCGATTTCCGCGCTGTGAAGGTCAAGGCATGCGAGGCCGTCAAGAAGTCCAAGAAGCTGCTGAACTTTACGCTCGACGACGGTACCGGTACCGACCGCACCATCCTCTCCGGCATCCATGAATACTATGAGCCCGAGGACCTGGTCGGCAAGACCCTGCTCGCCATCACCAATCTGCCTCCGCGCAAGATGATGGGCATCCCCAGCTGCGGTATGTTGATCAGCGCTATCCACGAGGAAGAGGGCGAGGAGCGCCTCAACCTGATTCAGCTCGACGCCTCCATCCCCGCCGGCGCAAAGATGTACTAGGGGGTTACGGCGTTTTGCCAAACGCCGTAACCACTCGACGCTGCAAGCCCGCCAGGGCGGCAATCTGCCTTTCAACTTCGGCGGCATGACCAGAAGGTCAAT
>USCN01000149.1 GCA_900553165.1 uncultured Collinsella sp. | reverse complement strand
ACTTCCTCAACTCCATCAAGGGGCACTAGCCAGCCACCCCGTGGGGCAAATCCATCGGAAGCGTTGTCCCACGTCTCTCATGCGCCCTGTCACCTTCAGATTCGAAAGCAACACCTATGATCGGAACCCGCACCTCATCGTCCTACACCCCGCACGTCGACGTCGCCCCCGCCGACCGCCCACTCATCCTCGTCGCACCGCGCTGGGAAGAGGCAAAGCCGTTTTTAAGCGAGACGCTCTCCCCCAACGAGGAAATCGCAAGTGTCTTTGTCGATGCCATCCTTGCCGCCGGCGGCCTACCGCTGCAGATGTCCATCACCGAGGACATTGAGGTTATCCGTCATTACGTCGATATCGCCGACGGCATCGCCATTCCCGGCGGCCCGGACGTCAACCCCAAGCGCTGGGGCGATGATCGACCCTACGACCCCACCCTCTGCTGCGAGATCCGCGATAGTTTTGAGTTTAAGCTGGTCGACGAGGTACTCCGCGCCAAGAAGCCGCTCTTTACCACCTGCCGCGGCACGCAGCTGCTCAACGTCGCCACCGGCGGCACCCTGTGCATGGACGTGCCGAGCCTGGGTGCGCGCGAGGGCCGCACGCAGTGGCGCCACACCCACGTGCTCAACGACCCCGTGCACCCTGTCGAGGTCATGCCGGGCTCGCTGCTGGAGCGCGCGGTTGGCGGGCACAGGCTGATCCAGACCAACTCGGCACATCACTGCTGCGTCGATCGTCTGGGTAAGAGCACGCGCTTGGTCGCCAAGGCAACCGATGGCGTTCCCGAGTGCATCGAGGGCGAGGGCCAGCCGTTCTGCTTGGGCGTGCAATGGCATCCCGAGTACACCTGGCAGACACTCGAGACCGACTTTAACCTGTGGAAGTCGTTTGTCGAGGCAGCGGCAAAGGTTAAGCAGGCTCGCTAGCTCGCGAACCGCATAACAGATAAGGGCGCCCCGCCGGCCACATGGTCCGGCGGGGCGCCCTTTTGCCTATACGCGGCAGGCACACAGCCCAAGGCTCACAACCTCTTACTCGCCCGCCTCGCGCAGAGCCGACATCATAGCCGCATATTGCTGCTGCAGCGCATGCATTCCCTCGCGAGCGTCGTCAACGGCATCGGCGCCGCGCAGCGCCTCGGTCACCACGACCGCCGGCTCGTACAGATTATCAAATCCCAGGTTCTGGCTCACGCCCTTGAGCGTGTGCGCTGCCATAAACGCACCTTCGGCGTCTCCTGCCGCCATGGCGGCCTCCAGCTTGTCCATGCTCTCGTCATCCAAAAACTTGAGGGCAAAGCGGGCAAGCATTTCCTCGCCCATCAGCCGAGCGCACGCGTCATCATAATTAGCGCCGATCTTCTCATACGCCTCACGCATGGAAATCATGGATTAAAACTCCTTTGGTCAAACTAAATCGTGGGAAACGCGACAACGTCGGCGGGGCGTGCCAACGTCTCGGCAATACGGTCTTGCACCTCGAGCAGGCAGTCGAGCAACAGCGGGTTAAACTCACCGCACTTACCGTCCAAGATCATCTGGATAGCCTCCTTGTGCGGGATAGCATCCTTGTACACACGCACACTCGTCAGCGCATCGTACACGTCGGCCACCGAAACCACCTGTGCGGCGATGGGAATCTGGTTGCCCTTAAGGCCATCGGGATAGCCCTTGCCGTCCCAGCGCTCGTGATGCCAACGCGCAATCTGGTACGCATATTCCATAAGCGCATTGCCGACGTGATGGCGGCCCAGCTCAAGCAACATGTCGGCGCCCATCGTGGTATGCGTCTTCATAATCTCGAACTCCTCGGGCGTAAGGCGCCCGGGTTTGTTGAGAATTGCATCGTCAATCGACATCTTGCCGATATCGTGCAGCGCCGAAGCCAGGGCAATCGTAGAGCGTTCCTCATTGTCGAGGGAGATCGTGTCGCTACGCTGAACCAGACAGCCAAGCAGCAGCTCGGTCAGCTTCTCGATGTTCGTAACGTGCCTGCCGCTCTCGCCATTGCGAAGCTCCATAACGCCGGCCATGATGTCAATGAGCATGCGACTGTTCTTGACGCGCTCGTTGTACTGCTGGGACAGCAGGCTCGTCAGGCGGCGCTGTTTGGCATATAGGCGGATGGTGTTGCTTACACGGCGGCGCACGACACGGGAGTCAAACGGGCGGTTGATATAGTCCGAGGCGCCCAGCTCGTACGCGCGCAGAACCATATCATTGGAATCTTCGCTCGATATCATGATGAAAGGCAGATTGTCGATACCCGATCGGCGCGACAGATCGGCCAGCACCTCAAAGCCGCTTATGCCCGGCATGACAATATCCAGCAGCACGAGCGACAACTCATCGCCATAGCGGTCGACCATGTCGAGCGCCGTACGACCGTTGTCGGCCTCGAGGATGCAATACTCGTCCTTGAGCATCTCGTTGAGAATGGCTCGGTTCATCTCGGAGTCATCGACAATAAGCACCAAAGGCTTTTCGCTTTGGAAGGCTTCGATGGAATCGGCATCGGTCACGACCGTACCGGCTTTTGCCTTAGCGCGGCTCAATAACTGGACAGCGCGGCCAACGCCCTCATCGACCGTCTCGCCATGAATGCGAACACCGCCAACACATGCCGTCAAGCTCACGTACTCATGGCCCGGAACAATCGTGGCATGAACGGCATCGGACACCTGATGCAGGCGACGGGTGAAGTCATCGGAGGGAATATTGGGCATGACGACCACAAACTTGTCGCAGCCATAGCGTACGAGCTCGTCAGTCGAACGAATTCCGCTGCGTATGGCCGTCGCCACAGCACCGAGCGCAAGGTCGCCGGCATGACGGCCACACGTATCGTTGAAGACCCTAAAATCATCAAGGTCGATCACCGCAACGCCGGCATTCATGCGGGCGCTACGGAGCTTTTCCTCGTAATATCGGCGATTGCGCACACTCGTCAGCACGTCGGTGTAGACGAGGTCCTCTTCTGCAGCCTCTTGCTCATCGATCGGGCGCACCATCAGCAGGACGTGAGGCTCGCCCTCGACCTTCAGAGGGCGTAGGCGGGCGCGGTACTCAACACCATCGTTGAGCAGTTGCTCCGACACCTCATCGGAATCTGCCAAGGCCTCAAGACTCGATTGACGCAGACAAGGGCACCGATTGCCGGCGAGCAGGCAGTTAGGCTCGCTCTTAATCTGATCGGCCGACAGCAAACGCACCACGGGGTAGGTCTTTGCGACGCGGGCGACCTCAGCGGCAGCCTCCTCGTCGGTTAGATTGACCTCGTGATTATTGAGCATATGGGGCCCTTTCGATAGTTTCGCATGGTAGCGGTGGGTTCCAAATGTTACAAGGTTAACACCTTGCCGATGCAGGTAAGCACGTGAATGCTGTTACATTTTTATGAGTTGGCAGACGGCGCGATTGAAGCCGCAGACGTGAGGTCTTGAGCACATTTGTTAACACGGCCGAAACGTTTGCGAGTGAAGGCTGTTTTGTTTTTGCAGCTGTTAGAGCCCCAGGATGCCACGGACAGTCTGGGCAGCCGCTGTCGGGCGATCGCGCAGGCCGTTGTGCGCGCCGGGAACCATTACGAGTGGACAGCCCAAAAGCTCAGCCGCCATCCTCGTGCCCGCCTCGCGGGGTGTACCGACCGAAAGCTCGCCCAAAAACACAGCCGACACCGCCTTTGATTCTCGGGCGCGCTCCCAGTCGGGAGCATATGTCATATTTGTTCCGTATTCATTGGCCATAAAGCAACGACCATTGCGCAGGGCATGCTTGGCTTCCGCTTCGGTCGTCCCAGGAGCCTCGGGGTCCAAGTCGCCGAGAGCTCCCAAGAAAAGCCGAAGCGCCCTTGAAACCTTTCCAGCCGCAATCATATCGAGCAAAACCGGAGCTGCGCCCATGCCGACGCCTTCGGCCGACACAGCCGGCTCATGCAGAATCGCACGGGCGACGAGATGGGGTTCGGTGCGAAGAAGCTCCAGCGCCACCAACGTACCGGCGCTATGCGCAAGCACATTTGCCGGAGCGCCAACGTGTTCGATCACGG
>USCN01000148.1 GCA_900553165.1 uncultured Collinsella sp. | reverse complement strand
GCATCGGCGAGAACGACTGGTCGATCCGCAAGGCCTTCTGCGACTGCTTTGAGTGGCTGGGCGTGCGCATCGACAACAACAAGAACCGCGAGGCCGTGGGCAACGGCCCACAGGTCATCAGCGCCGCCGGCTCTTCCGTCACGGTTATGGTCATCCCCACCGACGAGGAATACATGATCGCCCACGACGTCGAGCGCCTGACCAAGAACAACTAACGCGCGCATTTGCAAGTAAACGAAAGGCCTCCAGAGCAACAGCTCCGGAGGCCTTTTTGCTAGCAGGTGGAAATTCCTGTCCCGAGGGGATATGTCCGCTACTCAGCCATCTGAGCCTGGACGGCGGTGATGGCCACGACACCCACGATGTCGTCAGCAGAGCAGCCGCGCGACAGATCGTTGACCGGCTTGGCGATGCCCTGCAGGATGGGGCCGTAGGCGTCGGCGCCGGCGAAGCGCTGGACCAGCTTGTAGCCGATGTTGCCGGCCTCGAGGTCGGGGAACACGAGCACGTTGGCCTTGCCGGCAACGGAGGAGCCGGGAGCCTTGAGCTGGGCGACGGTGGGGACAATAGCGGCATCGAGCTGCAGGTCGCCGTCGATGGCGAGCTCGGGAGCCTTCTCCTTGCAGAACTTCACAGCCTCCTGGACCTTCTTGGCGACCTCGCCGCCAGCGGAGCCCATGGTGGAGTAGGAGAGCATGGCCACGTGCGGCTCAACGTTGCCCATGAAGGTGGACCAGGAGTGAGCGGAGGCGATGGCGATCTCGGAGAGCTCGTCGGAGGACGGGTTGATGTTGAGGCCGCAGTCGGCGAAGATCAGCGTGCCGTCAGTGCCGAACTGCGGGGTGTCGGTGCACATCACGAAGAAGGCCGAGACCAGCTTGGTGCCCGGGGCGGTCTTGAGGATCTGAAGCGCGGGGCGCAGGGTGTCGGCGGTGGAGTGGCAGGCGCCGGAGACCAGGCCGTCGGCATCGCCCATCTTGACCATCATGGTGCCAAAGTAGGTGGCGTCCATCACCTGGGCGCGAGCCTGCTCGATGGTAACGCCTTTCTTGGCGCGGAGCTCGGCAAACTTTTGCGCATACTCCTCGTGCTTCTCGGCATTGCGCGGGTCGATGACGGTGGCGCCGGGAACGTTGATCTCGTCGGGGTTGCCCAGGATGACGATCTTTGCCAGGCCCTCCTCGATGATCTTGGTGGCCGCGACGATAGTGCGCGGATCCTCGCCCTCGGGCAGGACGATCGTCTTAAGGTCAGCCTTGGCGGCAGACTTCATACGGTTTAGGAAATCGCTCATGTTACTCCTTACAAGCGTTTCGCTAAGCTCCAGGCGCCCGGCTGTTCACGAATAAACCCGCTGCTAGCGGGTCTACCTTTCAATTATGTTCGCCGCGGTGCTTGAGCTTTCCTTGTGTGGCAAGCTCATTATAGGACGCATTAGCGCTATAATCGCTCTGATAAATATGTCTCGAAGAATGTTCGAGAAAAGCCCAGCTAACGAGCCCGTGGCTTTTGACAAGGAGTATCGATGCAGATTACCTCAGGCCTGCCTGAAGGCTTTAACGCCGGCGCGTACGACATGATTGTCGTCGGTGCTGGATATGCCGGTGCCGTTTGCGCCCGCCGTCTTGCCGAGACCATCGGCTATCGTGTTGCCGTTTTGGAGCGCCGTAGCCACATTGCGGGCAATGCCTATGACTGCACTGACGATGCCGGAATCCTGATCCACGAGTACGGTCCGCATATCTATCACACCTTTAACGAGCGCGTGCACAATTTCCTGTCGCGCTTTACCAAGTGGACGGATTATCAGCACAAGGTGCTCGCCAACATCAACGGTACCCTTATGCCCGTGCCCTTCAACCATGCGAGTCTCAAGCTCGCCTTTGGTGACGAGCGCGGCGAGGAGCTGTATCAGAAGCTCGTGGAGACCTTTGGCAAGGATGTCAAGGTGCCCATTATGGAGCTGCGTAAGAAGAACGACCCGGATCTTGCCGAGGTCGCCGATTACGTCTACGAGAACGTCTTTTTGCATTACACCATGAAGCAGTGGGGCCAGACGCCCGATCAGATCGATCCCTCGATCACCGGCCGCGTTCCCGTCTTTGTGGGCGATGATGACCGCTACTTCCCGCAAGCTCCCTTCCAGGGCATGCCGCAGGGGGGCTACACTGCGCTCTTTGAGCACATGCTCGACCACGACCTGATCGACGTGTTCTGCGACGTGGACGCCCGTGACCTCTTTGAAATCGACGAGACTACCGTCAAGATCGACGGCAAGGTCTATGGTGGCGAGATCGTCTACACCGGTCCACTCGACGAGCTGTTCAATCTCGATCTGGGCGCGCTACCGTACCGCACGCTCGACATGAAGTTCGAGACGCTCGATATGGACCAGTTCCAGCCCGTGGGCACCGTCAACTACACCACGAGCGAGGACTACACGCGCATCACCGAGTTCAAGAACATGACCGGTCAGGTCCTGCCCGGCAAGACCACCATCATGAAGGAGTACTCCAAGGCCTATACGCCCGGCTCGGGCGAGACGCCGTACTACGCCATTCTTGAGCCCGAGAACCGTGAGCTCTATGAGCGCTATCTTGAGCGCGTCCAGAACCTGACGAACTTCCACCCGGTGGGTCGTCTGGCCGAGTATCGTTACTACGATATGGACGCCGTGACCAATTCTGCCCTCGATCTTTCGGATGAGATTATCGCCTGCCATGCATAAAGTCATAACATTCGGTATTCCCTCGTATAACGCCGCCAAGGACATGGACCATTGCATCACCTCCATCTTGGAGGGGAGCAATTACGCCACCGATATCGAGATTATCGTAGTGGACGACGGCTCCAAGGACGAGACGGCCGCCAAGGCCGACGAGTGGGAGGCCCGTTATCCTGGAATCATCCGCGCGGTGCACCAGGAGAACGGCGGTCACGGTATTGCCGTCCTTTCGGGTCTGCGCGAGGCGCAGGGCACCTACTACAAGGTTGTTGATTCGGACGACTGGCTTGACGGCGCTGCCCTTTCGACCATGCTGTCGATTCTGCGTGGCTTTGAAGAGCGCGACCAGCGCGTTGACCTGTTTATCTCGAACTACGTGTACGAGAAGGTTTACGAGGGAACGCATACCGCTATTGGCTACAAATTTGCCCTGCCGCGCAAAAAGATCTTTTCCTGGGATCAGATCGGTCATTTCCGCCTGGACCAGAACCTACTCATGCACAGCCTGTGCTATCGCACGGATGTGCTGCGCGAGTCCAACCTTCCCATGCCGCCGCACACGTTCTATGTGGACAACATCTACGCCTACGTGCCGCTGCCGCGTTGTAAGACCATGTACTACGCCGACATCGACCTCTATCGCTACTTTATCGGTCGCGAGGGCCAGAGTGTCAACGAGGCCACGATGGTCAAGCGTCTGGACCAGCAGTTCCGTGTGACGCGCATCATGATGGAGTCGTACCACCTGTACAGCGATGTCGAGTCGTCGCGCCTGCGTTCGTACATGATGGGCTACTTCACCATGATGATGGCGATCTGCTCGGTGCTTACCAAGCTTTCCGAGGAAGATTGCGCCGACGAGCGCCTAAAGACGCTGTGGAATGATTTGAAGGCCTACGACGAGCGCATGTATCGTCGTGCCCGCTACGGCGTGGTCGGGTTCTTCACCAATCTGCGCGGACGGGCCGGAGACAAAACCACACTCGGCCTATACCGTCTTGCCTCAAAGATCTTCAAATTCAACTAGCTGCCGAGTAATCTCTGCTGATAGGTTGACTGGGCCCCTTGGCCTTTAGTTTGCTACTGCGAACAGTCCTGCTCGCACGGAAAGCACATTAAGTGCTTTCCGGCTCGTGCGGAACTTGTATCAAACTAAAGGCCAAGGGGCCTCTGCTATAAGAATCGACTGTCAGTTTATTTGAATTTGAAGATCTTCGACGCGCGGTACACAGGGGCCTGGGCTGAAAAGAATCTGGTTGGTAGGTTGCCCGGTGGAGCTAGTTTACTTCGCGGCGCCGGGGATGCCGTGGGAGGTTTTGGCGGTTTTGGCTCCGT
>USCN01000147.1 GCA_900553165.1 uncultured Collinsella sp. | reverse complement strand
GCCGGTCTCGGCCTTGATGGCGGGCAGCTCAACGTGGAAATCGCGGTCGAAGATGGCGCCGGTCTCGCGGGCCATGCCGATCATGGACAGGCAATCGGGACGGTTGGGCGTGATCTCGCAGTCGAGCACGGTGTCGCTCGAGCCCACGTACTCGGCAAACGGCATGCCGCAGGGCGTATCCTCGGGCAGGATCATGATGCCGGAGTGGTCGCCGCCCAAGCCGAGCTCGCGCGCGGAGCAGTTCATGCCCATGGACACGACGCCGCGAAGCTTGCTCTTCTTGATCTTGACGCCGCCGGGCAGGACAGCGCCGATCATGGCCGCGACGATGTGGTCACCGGCCTCGAAGTTCTGCGCGCCGCAGACGATCTGCAGCGGAGCGGGGTTGCCGTCGGCGTCGAGGTTCTTGTCACCCACGTCGACCGAGCACACATACATGTGGTCGCTATCGGGGTGCGGGGTCTTGGTGAGCACCTGGGCGGTCACCACGTGGTCGAAGGACTCGCCCACGGTGTCGATCGCCTCGACCTCGGTGCCGGTACGGATATATTCGTCCGAAAGGGTCTTGGGATCCTCCGGAATATCGATCATGGTCTTGAGCCAGTCGTAAGAAACACGCATCTAGCTCTCCTTTCATACTGAAAGCCTGCGAAGAGATGCAGGTGGAAACTTCAACTTTGTGAACATTCCTTACAAAGCGAGGGTTGTCCAAGTGCGGCAGATCGGCCCGAAAGAGGAGCGCCGCGTACTTTGGTACGCAAGCGACGAATGAGCGCCGAGGTGTCGTGCTTGGGCAAGCCGCAGCCTAGAACTGATTCAAGAAGCGCATATCACCCGTCATGAGAGTTCTGAGGTCGGGCAGGTCGTAGCGCAGTGCCGCGACGCGCTCGGCGCCAATACCAAAGGCGAAGCCGGTGTACTTCTCGGGGTCGATGCCACAGTTGATCAGGACGTTGGGGTCGACCATGCCGCAGCCCAGAATCTCGATCCAGCCGCTGTGCTTGCAGAAGTTGCAGCCCTTGCCGCCGCACACGTGGCAGCTCACGTCCACCTCGCAGGAAGGCTCGGTGAAGGGGAAGAAGTGCGGGCGATAGCGCGTCTTGCGATCCTCACCAAACATGCACTTAACAAAGTAGTCGAGCGTGCCCTTAAGATCGCCAAAGGTGATACCCTCGTCGACGACCAGGCCTTCGATCTGGTTGAACTGCGGCAGGTGGCAGGCGTCGGCCGTGTCGGGACGATAGACGGTGCCCGGGCAGATCATGTAGATGGGCGGCTTTTGCGACTCCATGGTGTGGATCTGCACGCCCGAGGTCTGGGTGCGCAGCAGCACGTCGGACTCGCCGTGAGCGTGAGCCTCGGGATGCGCAACGCTGCCGGGGTTGTTGTCGACCACATAGAACGTGTCGCGAGCCGAGCGGCTCGGGTGATCCATGGGCGCGTTGAGCGCGGTGAAGTTGTAGTAGGAGGTATCGACCATGGGGCCGGACTCGACGGTGTAGCCGATGCCGCAGAAGATGTCCTCGGCCTCCTCGATGATCTGCTTGATCAGGTGCTGGTGACCGATCTGCGGACGGATACCCGGCAGCGTGATGTCGACGGCCTCGTGCTCGAGTGCGTGCTTGAGGGCGGCGGCCTTCATCTCGGTGGTGCGCTCGTCGAGCATGCCCTCGATCAGCTGGCGCATCTCGTTGGCGCGTTTGCCCATCATGGGACGATCCTCGGGGGCGAGCTTGCCCATCATGCGCATCAGGCCGGTGATGCGGCCCTTGCGGCCGAGCAGCTCAACGCGCGCGGCCTCGAGCTTGGCGGCGTCGTCGGCACCGGCGACGAGCTCCTTGGCCTCTTCCTCGAGTTTGACCAGATCATCAATCAGACTCATGTCTTCCCTTTCGTCTCTCGCGCTTTCCGCCTGCCGGGACGACTGTCGCCGTCTGGCACTGCGAAAACGCGGCCCGGTTCGGTAACAAAAAACCGCCCTCGGGCATGTGCATTGCCCAAGGACGGTTGAATTCCGCGGTACCACCTTGTTTGACCCGGCGGATGTCTGGCCCGCCGTGCCCACTCTGCGCCTCTTGTCGCGAGGCTCACGGCTTCCCTACTGGGGCTTTGCTGCCACTGGCCGCGCGCCCGTTGAGGTCGCTGCTCGGGAGTGAACGCTTGGCCCTTGCCACCGCAGGAAGGCTTGCAGCCCATGACCTTCCCTCTCTCGCCGGCGACGCGGCGGGCAAAACCCTCTCCGTCAACGCATTGGGCTATAGGATAACACATTTCGCGAGCGCATCGCCGCGTTCCGTTTTGTTCGCGCTGGGTACAAGGCAAGTAGCTGTGCAAACTGGCCGTGCACCCGCCTGCGGCGCTCGGCCTGCGAGATTAAGGATATGGTATGGGAAAGAAGTACGATAAGAAGGCCAAGCCCGCAGCGGGCAAGACGCCCAAAGGCATGAAGGTCGATAAGGCCGTCAAAAAATTCCGCAAGCTCGAGGGCAAGCTGTGGACCCGCGAGTACCTGCTCAAGATTGCCGAGTTTGACGGCGCGACCATTGCTCCCGCCAACGGTGCCGCCGCCCGTGCCGACGCCATGGGCACCCTTGCCGGCGAGCACCATAAGCTCCTGACCAGCGAAAAGTCTGTCGAACTTGTACGTTCGCTGGCACGCGAGACCGTCACCGGCGGAAAGATCGACGACCCGCAGCTGCTTGACGAGATTCGCGTGCTCGGCCGCGACCAGCGCGAGGCAAGCGTCATCCCCACCGAGGAGGCCGAGGCCTGGACCAGGCTCACCTGCGAGGCCGACGCCGTGTGGCACAAGGCCAAAGCGGCCAACGACTGGGCGAGCTTTGAGCCCTATGTGGACAAAATCGTCAGCCAGCTCAAGCATCAGGCCGAGCTCATGGACCCCAAGCGCGACCCATACGACGTGTGGCTCGACCAGTACGAGCGCGGCCTTTCCACCGAGAGCTTCGATGCGTTTTGCGACGAGGTTAAGGCCACGGTCGTGCCGCTCGTGCACGCCATCGGCGAGCGCGGCCAGCAGCCCGCTGCAGACTTTTTGCACGCCCGCGTGCCCGAGGCCGCCCAGCGCGCCATGAGCTTCGATCTGATGAAGCTTGTCGGCCTAGACCTGGACGACACCACGCTTGCCTTTACCGAGCATCCGTTTAGCGAGGGCTTCTCGGTGGGCGACGCGCGCATCGCCACGCACATCTACGAGGACGATTGCATCTCCAACGTCTGCAGCATCATCCACGAGGCCGGCCACGCCATGTACGAGCTGGGCGTGAACCCCGCCTACGCGCGCACGTGTCTGGAGGGCGGCACCTCCATGGGCATCCACGAGAGCCAGAGCCGCTTTTTCGAGAACACCGTGGGTCGCAGCCGCGCCTTTATGGGCCCGCTGCTCGAGGTGCTGCGCCGTCATGCGCCCGAGGTCTATGGCAGCGTGGACGAGGACACGCTCTACCACGCCGTGAATATCGCGCAGCCGTCGTTGATCCGCACCGAGGCCGACGAGCTCACCTATCCGCTGCACGTTATGGTGCGCTACGAGATCGAGCGTATGCTGTTTGCCGGCGAGGCCACGGCCAAGGATATCCCCGCGCTTTGGAACCGCTTTATGGACGAGTACCTGGGCATTCCCGTTCCCGACGACACGCACGGCTGCCTGCAGGATACGCACTGGAGCGGTGGCTCGTTTGGCTACTTCCCCACCTATGCGCTGGGCAGCGCTTACGACGCCATGTTTGTGCCGGCCATGTGCCGCGACGGTGTCGACCTCAACGGCGCCTGTGCGAGCGGCGATCTGACACCGGTCCGTGCCTGGCTGGGCGAACACATTTGGCAGTGGGGTCGCGCCAAGGACGCGCCGGAGCTCATCAAGGGCGCCTGCGGCATGGACTTTGACGCCCGCTACTACTGCAGCTACCTGCAGGACAAGTTCACCACGCTCTACGAGCTGTAAGGATTGACCAGCACACCATCGCCAACGCCAACCATGTTGACGCCGATGTCTTGGCAATGTCAGCGAAAACGGCCCTAAGCGAGCAAGGTGACGTGAAATGAAAGGGCGC
>USCN01000146.1 GCA_900553165.1 uncultured Collinsella sp. | reverse complement strand
CCGCGCACGCTGCGCTCGCGAATGGCATGGCGAAGCGCCGCGTCAGTCTTAAAGTCGAGCGCCGACGCGGAGTCATCCATGATCAGGACCTGCGGAGCGCCCACCAGGGCACGTGCGATGGTCAGGCGCTGACGTTGTCCGCCGCTGAAGTTCTTGCCGCCCGCCTCGACCGGGGCGTCGAGGCCCTGGGGCTTGTTGTGCACGAACTCGCTCGCTTGCGCCATATCGAGCGCTGCCCAGAGCTCCTCGTCGGTCGCCGACTCGTCACGCCAGGTCAGGTTGCTGCGGATAGTGCCGCTCACCAGCGACGCACGCTGCGGAACGGTCGCGACCACGTGGCGCAGCTGGTCGAGCTGCCAGGCGCGCACGTCGGAGCCCATCACGTACACGCTGCCCACGCCCGCATCGTACAGGCGCGGGATAAGCGAAACGAGGGTCGACTTACCGCTGCCCGTGCCGCCGATAATGCCGAGGGTTTTGCCCACCGGCAGCTCCAGAGTCACATCGCTCACGGCATTTGCCGCGCCGGCGCCAAACGAGAAGCTCGCATGGTCAAAGCTCAGCGCAGGGACCGGAACAGCGCCACCCGTCAGGTCGCTCGGCTCAGGCAGCGCGACCGGCTGGTTGCCCTCGTCAGCAATGCTCGGCACGCAATTGAGCACCTCGTTGATACGCGACGCGCTGGCGCTCGCCTTGGTAAAGACCACGACCAGGTTGGCGACGTACACGATGGAGGTGAGCGTCTGCGTCATGTAGTTCACAAACGCCATGACCTGACCCTGCGTGAGCTCGCCCACGTTGACCTGGATGCCGCCCACCCACAGGATGGCGCACACGCCCAGGTTCATCACAAGAAACGTGACGGGATTAAGGATCGACGAGAGCTTGCCCACCGCAATGGCAGTATTGGCCTGGTCATCGGCGGCTTGGGCAAAACGCTCGCGCTCGTGGTCCTCACGCACAAAGGCGCGAACAACGCGGGCGCCCGAAAGCCCCTCGCGGCAGATAAGCGCGATGCGGTCGAGCTTTGCCTGCAGCTGCCTGTAATACGGGATACAGCGCGCCATGACAAACCAAAACACCAGGCCGATAGCGGGCGTGCAGATCAAGAAGATCATGCCGAGCTTAAGGTCGATGGCAAGGGCCGCGCACATAGAGCCCACCGCCAAGAAGGGCCAGCGGATGAGCATGCGTACGCCCAGCGCCACAGCGAGCTGCACCTGGTTGACGTCGTTGGTGATGCGGGTGATAAGCGACGGCGTGCCAAAGCGGTCGAGTTCGGCATAGCTCAACTTGTTGATGTGCTGGTAGAGCGCACCGCGGATATCGGTGCCCATGCCCTGCGAGGTGAGCGCCGCCATCTTTTGGCAGACGAGCGTAAACGAGATGCCGATCACAGCCATGGCGCCAAGCAGCATACCGTAGTGGACGACGGCGTTGACATCGTGTGCGCCAATACCCTTATCGATCATCTGGGCAATCACCAGCGGCGTCAGCAGGTCAAAGATCACTTCGATCAGCTTACACGCAGGGCCGATCACCATATACCGGCAAAACTTACCACCAAAACGCCTGAGCAGCTCAATCATGTATAGGCGCTCCCTATCATCATTCACACTCAATCCGAATCATGATAGTACGGTGAGCCCAAAAGAAGCGTAAACAACTCGTCATTTCTAATGGGATTCGGTTTCCAAAGAAGCGGAGAGGCGCGCACCCAGCCAGTGTCGGGTCGACCACTTGGTATACTTGCATTAGTGCTACCAAGTTAGTCGCCGACCCTTGAAATGAGGTGCCGAGATGAACGACATTCTCGCAAGAAGAGCAAGACGAGCAACTGCGGGCATCGCCCTTTCCGCGGCACTTGTCGCGGGAATCGCCCCCGCAACGGCGATAGCGGCAGAAACCAGCTCCCCCACCGCTGCAGTTGCCTTGCAGACGGAAGATGCGGCCGCCGCAAAAGAAAAAGCGTATGCAGCCATGCAGGAAGCGCTCAAAAACCTCGAGGCCGCAAAAGACGCCGCAAGTCCCGAGAAAATTGCGGAAATCGATACTAAAATTGCCATTTTTCAAAAGAACTACGACACTAATTTGGCGCGAGCTGCCATATATAAGGAATCCCTTCCTACCATGCAAGCGGACATCGATGCAGCCCAATCCGAATGCGATAAGGCCCACAACCGAACAAGAGACCTTGAGGCAGAATTAAATAAAAATCCCCACACGGATTACGAAACTAGATGGCAGTTGGAACTGGCGATCATGGATGCACAAGAGCAAGAATCTCGTTGTGAAGATAAGCTTGAGCACTGCCGAATGCGCCTCGAAAGTCAGAAAAGCCTGATTTATTTCTTAGAAAGCGAAGTAGAGTTTAATAAAACCCACCTCGACGGAGAAACAGCCAAGCGAGATGCGCTCCTCGATAATTTGAAAAAGGCGCAAGCGGCCTATGACGACGCCTGCAAGGCATACGAAGAGGCAAAAGCCGCAGCAGATACGGCCACCTCGCCCGAGATAACGAAACCCACCGAGACAACGCCTCCCTCCGGCTCGGCGCAACCGGCCGAGACGGCACAGCCCGCCAGCTCGCCCGTGACCGGCAAAGACGCCGCACCGAGCTCCGCCAAGCAAGCGAACACAAGCAACAGCAAGCAAGCGAATACGACCGCCGGCAAGCTCGCAAACACAGGCGACACAACGCCAAGCGCAATCGCACTAGCAGGAATCGCCGCCGCAGGCCTCGGAATAGCCACCACAGCCGCACGCCGCCTCAAGAACTCAAAATAGCCGCCAGAGCATTCTGCCTTCGCCAATCACGAACCCAGAAACAAAAGAGGCCCGTTTCCCCAACCAAGCCGGGGAATCGGGCCTCTTTACTTGTAAAAACAGATGGCAATGCCGCCATCCCTTGAACCGCATAGACACCGATGCCCAGGCAACACCAGCGAACAGCATAACGACAGGGATAGATTTAATTCAGATTAATGCGCCCTCTACGGGTGATTTTTGGACGAAGTGGCCCGGCCGGCGGCGAGATATTTGGTAGTCGAGCGATCCCGCAGGCGCAGCCGAGGACCAGCGAGACACCAAATATCTCGCCGCCGGCCGGGCCAAATCGCGGCACCAAAAAGCGCCCGTGCGCTCGATGGATTCGGATGCCCGACAGAGGCTCCTTATGGCTGCTTCCTTCCGGACCTGACCAGATTCGGAACATGTCGTCATCCGAACCCATCGAACGCGCTAGGCGCTCGGTATATCTTACCTGCTCCCGCCCGCCAGAGCAAGGTAGCTAATTTGGGACGGAGCTTTTTTGACTACTTTTGCAGCCCGATTGCCAGAGCAGCCAATGAGTAGTCAAAATAGTCCCATCCCAAAATGACCGGCTTGGTGCCGCACCACAGAAAGGACCTATCTACTACGTTTAGGCCGCAAGGGTCAACCATAGCCGGCTTTTTCGAAAATCGGCAAGCTTTCTACCTGCGGTTTTGTTTTTGCAAATTCCGGGATGGTCGAGGGTGGCCGGTTTAACGTAGTAGATGGCCGCATTTCGTGGCAAACGGTCCGACCAAAGACCCAAGGCAGCCAACCTCGAATGGCCATTCTCGAAGTTGCGGTGGAATAGTTCCTGTTTTTGCTGTCTGAGCCGCCAAACAGGAACTAATCCACCGCAACTTATAAAGAGATAGGTTTTAGATACGGCCAAGGTCGTAGGATCGAGCGGCTGCTTCGCCAGCGCAGATAAGGTTGGTGGTGGCTTCCTGCGGATTAAGCGCTTGCTCCAGGTCCATGGGTTTGCGGCAAATCGGCAAAACCAAGTCAATACCCTGCTCACACACCCCATCCAGGTTGTCAGCGCGACCGCCCACGACAGCGATCACCGGTTTGCCACACCGCTTGGCACGGCGCGCCACGCCCACCGGCGCCTTACCGGCGGCGGATTGCTCATCCATATTGCCCTCGCCTGTAATGACCAGGTCGACATCGCGCACGTGCTCGTCAAACCCCACGAGATCGAGCACCGTCTCCACACCCGAGCGTAGCTCCGCGCCGAGCGCCAGCAACGCCGCGCCCAA
>USCN01000145.1 GCA_900553165.1 uncultured Collinsella sp. | reverse complement strand
GGCTCGGGCGACTACTTTGTCGCCGAGGCCGACGAGTCCGACAGCTCCTTCCTGTTCCTGAACCCCAACGTGGTCATTGTGACCAACGTCGAGGCCGACCACCTCGATCACTACTCGGGTATCGAGGAGATCGAGGCAACTTTCGCCAAATTCATGAGCCTGGTGGGCGAGGACGGCACCGTCATCGTCTGCGGTGAGGACCCGCATCTGGTCGAGCTCGCCAAGTCGACGGGCCGTCACGTGCTTTCCTACGGCTTTGCCGAGAGCAACGACATCGTCTGCATGCACCCGGATGTCAAGGGCATCCAGAGTGACTTTATCGTTCGCTTTGAGGATGGCACTGAGCATGCCGTGGAGATCAAGAGCAATCCCGGTCGCCACAACATGCTCAACGCCACGGCGGTGCTCACCGTCGCCCATGTCCTGGGCCTTGACATCGACGCCGCCGCCAAGGCGCTCTCGAGCTTTGAGGGCGTCCGCCGTCGCTTTACCCACGTGGGCGATATCGATGGCATCACCGTGGTTGATGATTACGGCCATCACCCCACCGAGATCAAGGCGACGCTTGCTGCCGCTTCGTCGCTGGGCTACAAGCATGTCGACGTCGTGTTCCAGCCGCACCGTTATTCGCGTCTGCAGGCCCTGTGCGACGACTTTGCCGATGCATTTGCCAATGCCGATAAACTGCTGCTGATTGATGTGTTCTCGGCTGGCGAGATGCCCATTCCGGGTGTTACCTCTAAGATGCTCGCCGATACCGTGCGCGCCAAGCATCCTGGCAAGGAGGTCGTGTACTGCTCCAGCCGTCTTGAGCTCAATCAGGAGCTCGAGCAGATGGTGGGCGAGGGCGACTTGCTGCTCACTATGGGTGCCGGTGACGTTACGACCGTCGGCCCCGAGTTTATCGAGTATTTGACTGCCAAGAAAGACGCTTAAGTCTAATGGGTCTGTTTAACGCCGTCATGGCGCTCTCGGGCATGATCGACACGGATGTGATCGAGGACGAGCGCCTTGCGCGTCATACGAGCTATCGTATCGGCGGCAAGGCTGACCTCTTTGTGACGTGCCATAGCTATCATGCCCTCCGCCGCGCCGTGGCGGTGCTCGATCGCGAGCAGGTGCCGTGGGTCATCATCGGCAAGGGCTCCAATCTGCTGGTTGCCGATGGCGGTTATCGCGGTGCCGTCATTTCGCTCGGACGTGAGTTTCAGCGCACGGTTGTTGCCGATGACGGTTGTACGCTGACGGTCGGTGCGGGCGTGATGTTTGCGCGCCTGGTCAACGATGCCCTGTCGCGTAGCCTCTCGGGCCTTGAGTTTGCCGTTGGCATCCCTGGTTCGGTTGGCGGTGCGATATCTATGAATGCAGGCACACGGACCGAGTGGATTGGCTCGCTGGTTGAGGATGTCGTAACGTTTGACCCGGCATCCGGTATCAAGCATTATGCGGGGTCCGAGATCACTTGGGGCTACCGAGAATGTAGCCTTCCCCGCAATGAGATCATCCTCGAGTGCGTGCTTAAGCTTAAACCGGCGCCCAAGGTCGACATTCGCGAGCGCATGGAGCGGTACCTGACGAGGCGCAAGCGTACGCAGCCCATGGGTCGCGCATCCTGCGGGTCGGTCTTTCGCAACCCGCCCGATGCGAGTGTGGGCAAGCTTATCGAGGATTGTGGATTAAAGGGTTTTTCGATTGGCGGTGCGGAAGTTTCGCCCGTTCACGCTAATTTTATCGTTAATAACGGAACTGCCTCGGCCGATGACGTTGCCGCGGTTATCAGACATGTGCACGGAAAGGTGAGGGAGGCGTATGGCATCGAGCTCAGACCGGAAGCTAAATTCCTCGGCTTCTAGAGCATCGAAACCCACCTTCCGCCGCGCCGGAGGGCGTTCCGGCGCGCCTGCCAAACCTCAACGCAATACCATCGCGCACTCTAAGTCTGTCGGGCATGCTCGACAGACCAGTCGTCCGGTTGTCGGCTCGCAGCTCGGCAATCGTCCGGCCGCAAAAAAGTCCTCGCGTCCCTCGGTGACGTCAAAGCCTGTTATGGGCGCCAAGCCTGCCCGTCCTATGGCAACTCCTAAGCCCTCGACGGGAGCTAAAGCGGCGCGTCCGGGTCGCACACTGGGCGCATCGAAACCGCGCTCGCTGACATCGGTGCCGGCTACCGCCAAGAAGCCTTCGGGTAAAAAAGGCGTCAACCCGTTGTCTTCACTTAGGGCGATGGCAAATAAAACATCAGACGCCGCTTCTGTCGTTACAGGCAAAGGCAAAATCGTGGGCGGCGTTTTGGCCGTCTTGGCCGTGCTCGTCGTCGTTGCCATCGTGGTGATTAACTCTGGATTGTTTACCGCCACTGATATTCAGATTCAAGGCAGCGAGCATGTGACGAAGCACGATGCTATCCAGCTGATCGATTTGCCCGAGGGAACGTCGCTTTTTAACGTCGATCCCGACCAGATTACCGAGGACCTCAAGCAGAACCCGTGGGTCTCGGGCGTGGATGTCCAGCGTCAGTTCCCGCATACGCTCATCATTACGCCTATGGAGCGCAAGGTCATCGCAATTGCCTATATCAGCTCCGATGACCTTGCCTGGGCCATCGGGGATGATGACACCTGGATCGCCCCGCTGTCGACGTCGGTCGAAGTGGATGACCAGGGCAACGTCATCACGACGGGGCAGGGCTCAAATACCCTGACCGGCATTGATGCCGCGCTGGCGCTCGCTAAGCACTATGGCGCGGTGTTGTTGACTGATGTCTCGGCGGATGTCGCTCCGGTTTCCGGCCAGGCGGTGAGCTCCAAGGCCGTTAAGGCTGGCTTGGATTATGTGCGTGGTTTTTCGAGCGAGTTCTTGGGACAAGTCAAGGATATTTCCACGCCTTCGGTCGAAGCCATCTCGGCAAACCTCAATAACGGCATTGAGGTGTCGCTGGGTGATTCGAACGATATCGTCAAGAAGGAGCGCGTAGTCACCAAGCTGCTTTCGCAGGTAGAGGGCGTAACGTATATCAATGTGCGCTCTCCGGGTAACTATACATTTAGGAACGCTCCGACCTCGTAGCGCTGGTTGATGCTTTGTTGAGGGGTCATACCACGCCGTTTATCTGGTTTGTTTGGTTTTCACGGTCAATTATTTGACTGATACGTTCATAATGTGCAACCATAATACGGTTTACCTTTGCATTTACTTTCAACCTGAAGGTTAATGTGCGCGGGGTCGACCCATGCTATGGCTATAACCTTTGTTCGGAGGACCGACATGCACGAGACAGAGATCAACAACTACCTTGCCGTCATTAAGGTGGTCGGCGTCGGCGGCGGCGGTACCAACGCGGTCAATCGAATGATCGAAGAGGGCATCCGCGGCGTCGAGTTTGTTGCCATCAACACCGATGCTCAGGCACTCGCGATCTCTGATGCCGATATCAAGGTGCACATCGGCACCGACCTTACCCGCGGCCTGGGCGCCGGCGCCAACCCCGAGGTTGGCCGCAAGGCTGCCGATGAGTCCCGCGACGACATTGCCGAGGCGCTCGCTGGCGCTGACATGGTGTTCATCACCTGCGGCGAGGGCGGTGGCACCGGTACCGGCGCTGCTCCCATCGTTGCCGATATCGCGATGAACGAGGTCGGTGCGCTGACCGTCGCCGTCGTGACCAAGCCCTTCACCTTCGAGGGCCGCAAGCGCAAGAAGAGCGCCGAGGAGGGCATTAAGACCCTCTCCGATTGCGTCGACACCATGATCGTCATCCCTAACGATAAGCTGCTCGACATCGCCGAGAAGAAGACCACCATGCTCGAGGCCTTCGCGATTGCCGATGGCGTCCTTTCCCAGGGCACCCAGGGCATCACCGACCTCATCACCGTCCCCGGTATCATCAACTTGGACTTCGCCGATGTTAAGACCATCATGAAGCAGGCCGGTACCGCCATGATGGGTATCGGTACCTCTTCTGGGGATACCCGTGCCGTCGACGCTGCCCAGCAGGCCATCTCCAGCCCGCTGCTCGAGAGCTCCATCGATGGCGCCACGCGCGTGCTGCTCTCCATCGCCGGTTCCAAGGACCTGGGCATCCAGGAG
>USCN01000144.1 GCA_900553165.1 uncultured Collinsella sp. | reverse complement strand
CACGGGCGGCTTTTGCTCAACCAACGCTACAAAGGCGCTTGTTTTGTCCAATAGTTAGGTGCTACTTGACCTCGATGAGCTCGTACTTGCTCGTGCCCAGGCCGATTTTCTCGGCGTGTGCGATACAGGTGCGCCAGTCGGTGTCGGGATGCGTGATGCAGAAGGGGTCCTTGGCCTGCTCGCCCTCCAGATGCTCGTGGTTGTGCTCCATCTTGGCCGCACTATCGGTGAGCTCGGTGTTGGGCAGCGGCTCGGATGCCATGACGGCGTCGGCACAGGCCTGGTCGATGGCGACCGGGTCGAAGCTCGCGAACATGCCGATATCGTTGACGATAGGCGTATCGTTTTCGGGATGGCAATCGCAGTTGGGGCTGATATCCATGGCAAGCGAGATATGGAAGCTCGGGCGGCCGTCGACAACGGCCTTGGTGTACTCGGCGATCTTGCAGTTGAGCACGTCGCCCGCGGCTTCATAGCCGGGCTTGATGGCGTCCTGGTTGCACACGCCGATGCAGCGGCCGCAGCCCACGCAGCGATCGTGGTCGATGGCAGCCACGTGCACCGTGCGAGTAGCGCCGTTGGCAAGCTCGCGCTCGCGGGTGTCGTCGAACGAGATAGCGTTGTGCGCGCAGATCTTTTCGCAGGCACGGCAGCCAATGCAGTGCTCGGCCGCGACGTTCGGCTTGCCGGCGGCATGCTGCTCCATCTTGCCGGCACGGCTGCCGCCTCCCATACCCAGGTTCTTCATGGCACCGCCAAAGCCGGCCTGCTCATGACCCTTAAAGTGGGTGAGGCTGATCACGATATCGGCATCCATGAGTGCCTGGCCGATCTTGGCTTCGTGTACGTACTCGCCGCCCTCGACCGGGACGAGCGCCTCGTCGGTACCCTTGAGGCCATCGGCGATGATGATCTGGCAGCCCGTGGCATACGGGGTAAAGCCGTTCTGATAAGCGGTGTCGATGTGCTCGAGCGCGTTTTTGCGGCTACCGACATAGAGCGTGTTGCAGTCGGTGAGGAAGGGCTTGCCGCCCAGCTCCTTCACGACATCCGCGACGGCGCGGGCGTAGTTGGGGCGCAAAAAGCTCAGGTTGCCCAGCTCGCCAAAGTGAATCTTGATAGCGACGAACTTGTTCTCAAAGTCGATCTGCTCGATACCGGCGTGACGTATGAGGCGCTTGAGCTTGTCGAGCTGGCTCTCGCGAGCATGCGTGCGCAGATTGGTGAAGTACACCTTAGCGGGTGCTGCGGGTGCAGTTGCGGTCATAGATCTATCCCCTCGGTCTATATGGCGTTACAGACATAGAGGATGGTACCAGTTAAAGCAGAGTTAAAGTCAAGTACGGCACCTAGTCATTGGGGACGTTCTTAAACGACTACTCTTGGACTTTAAGGGCTTCGGCCAGGCTCACGCGCTTGATAGAGCGCGTGTGTAGCAGCGCCACGACCAGATAGGTTGCAAAGCCGATTCCTGCGCACGCCGCCATGGACCAAGCGGGCACGTAGATCTCGATATTGCCGTTGTAGGCGAGCAGCATCGAGCGGAAGATGGCCGTGAGCGAGCCAATGATGACCGGCAGGCTTAGCACGAGCGACACCGCCACGCACAGTGTGATCGAGCGGATGTACAGATGCGAGATCTCGCTATCGCGATAACCAAAGACTTTCATGTAGCTGATCGAACGGGCGCTATGGTCGATCACAGCCTTGGTCAGCAGGTACATAAACAGCAGGAAGATAAACACCGCGAGCCCGACCATCATGCCGATCATTTTGCTCATCATGCCAATGAACTGGTCGCCCACGGCGCGCATGTCGTCGGGCGTGGTGTCGCCGGCAAAGTAACGAGCATCGAGGTCGAGCTTCTCGTCGCTCA
The DNA here is from genome assembly GCA_900553165.1 of uncultured Collinsella sp. Classification (GTDB taxonomy): domain Bacteria; phylum Actinomycetota; class Coriobacteriia; order Coriobacteriales; family Coriobacteriaceae; genus Collinsella. Next base: position 2,216 of record USCN01000144.1, on the reverse strand, counting down.
CATAGCCGTTAAAGTAGACGGCGTCGTTGTCGAACAGCTCGTTAAAGTCGTCGATACTCATATAGATATTCATGTCCGACTTGGAGCCCCAGGCACAGTCATTGCCCGCGTACTCAAGGGAATAATGCTCGCCCTCATACTTGTCGTGGAGCGTGACCTTCTGCCCCTCGCTCCAGCCAAACTTGTCGAGCAGGCCGCCGCCAAAGACGACGCGTCCGTCGCCGACGTCCAGCCCTTTCCAGTAGCGCGAATCGGATGAAATGCCATAGACGGAAATCGTCTCCTCGCCATTACCATCGCCGCGGTCGTATTGCAGTTGGTAAACGGCGTATTTCTCGGCCTGCGCGATTGCGCCCGCACCATTGTCGATCGTATTGACCGGGTGGATATCGTCGTTGTCGGTGTCGATCTTAGAGGCCTTGTCGATCAGGTCGATAGCCTCGTCGCGGTCGCAGCCAAGGGCATCGGCAAGGTCATCGAGGCGCGCATAAAGCGCATCCTTCTTGTCCTGAACCTTGGCGAGCGCGTCCTGCGCTGCGGTCAGGCTCTCGGCAGACAGAGACGCGGTCGCGGCATCGGCCGCCGCCTGCGCCGCATCGGCCGCGTCGTCAAGCTCGTCATCGGCATCCTGAGCGGCAGAAAGCAGCGCTCCGTCAATCGACTGCAAGCGCTCGAGTGCCGACCACTGCTCGCGCTCCTCGGCAGTGCCCTCGAGCTCTAACGGCGCCTTGAGCGTGTACTGGTGCTCGGCGACCAGGCTCGTCTCGAGGTTGTCCGCATAGTGCGTCATCGTGGGCAGAATCGCCAGGCCAAAGAGCAGTAGCAGCGACGCAAACGCGATGCCCACGAAGAGCGTGGCGAAGTTGCCCAAATTGCGCAGGAAGATGCGCAGGCGGAAGCGCGAGACAAAGCCCATGCGCTCCGACAGCTGCAGACCGCGCTTGGTACCCGACTTGCCGCTCGCCTCGTGACGAAGGAACTGCAACGGCGTCTTGCCCATTTTGCGAAGCAGACCCACCAGCGTGATGAGGATGAGCGCGGCGGCGGGAACCACGGCGCACTTCACAAAGATCTCCCAGCTCCAGTACACCTGGAAGGGCGGCAGGCTGTACGACCCGTAATAGAGGCTGCGCATGGGCTCGGTAAAGAACACAACGCCGAGCGCAGTGCCCAAAAGCGCCGCGACCACGCCCACGATGGCGGGAAGCGCAAGGTAGTGCAGGACGATCTCGCGACGGCGATAACCGCTGGCGAGCAGCGTGCCGATGATGGCGCTCTCCTCCTCGATGGTGGCGTCGGTAAGGACCACAAAGACAAACGCCATGATCACGATGATGATGTCGAGCAGCGTCATCCACATCATGGAGTCGCCGTCTACGTCGTCGCGCGCATAGCCAATGCCCTGGTTGGAATCGGCGTCGATGAGGTCATCCACGCGTGCATCAGCATCGGTGAGCGCCTCTACCATATCCTGCTCGGCATCGGTGCGGTCTGCGGTGGAGAGATCGCGATCGGCAAAGGTGAAGGAGTAGGTGTAGGCGGGTGCGCCGCCGGCATCCTCAAGCGCGGCAAAACCGGCGTCGGTAACCTCGGCAACACCATAGGTGACGGTGTTGATCGTAAAGTCGGAGTTGTTGAGGAACAGCGCCTGGCTATCGGGCTGGGTCATGATGCCGCAGATGGTGTAGGCGCGGCCCTCGAGCTCGATTTTATCGCCCACGGACAAGTTGTTATTGGTGGCAAAGACACGGTCGATGGCCACCTCGTCATCTGCCTTTGGCTGCTTGCCCTCGCTGTACGACGCAATGTCGACCTTGGTGCGGTGCGCATAGGTGCGCAGTGTGCGCTTGGTGCCATCGTCGCCGGCGGTCTTTTTGATGATGGCGTCGATGGAGAAATTCTTGTAGAGCGTGACGCCGCCGACGTCGCCAGCTGCGTCCTCGGTGGCCTTGAGTTGATCGTCGGTAGCCTCGAAGGAGGTGGTCACGCGGCCGTCCTCAATCGTGTACGCATCGCGCATGTCGTCGATAAGGCAGCCGATGGAGTGGGCCGCGAGCAAAAAGCCCGAGGTGAGAGCGATGCTTCCGCACATAAGCAAAAAGATGCCCAGGTACTTGCCGATATTGCGGCGCAGCTCGCGCGGGAGACGTTTTGCGAGAGGTGTCATGGCGCCGCCTACCAATCGAGCTCGGCGGCCGCGACGGGCGACTCGTTGA
>USCN01000143.1 GCA_900553165.1 uncultured Collinsella sp. | reverse complement strand
TGGTCCGTTGTATTCGGCAGGCAATACGAATTGCCCGGAATGCAGCGAGATGTACAAGATAGGCGACACCTGGTATCTTTCCTATTCCCGCTTTTCCGAGTTTGGCAACACGATTTACCGCACTTCCAAATCTCCGTTTGGACCGTGGAAAAAGCCGAAGAAAGACGGCATCGGCGGACGCCGCTTCTACGCAGCTAAATCCATGCAGGATGACAACGGGCGCCGTTTCTACTTTGCCTGGGAGCATGACCGTGCAGAAAACAGCGACCGCGGCGAGTGGTACTGGGGCGGCACGTTCTGTATTCCGCATGAGGTGGTTGCAACGTCAGACGGACAGCTGGATGTGAAGCTTCCGAAAGAGTATGTAAACTGCTTTAAAGAGAAAGTTGACTGGAAATACCTTCCGGTTATGGGAGAATATAAGCTGTATGGAGATACAACGGTTGAGCTGGATGGATGCGGGACAACCTCGTATGGTTTCCTGGAGCAGCCGGAAGAAAAGTTCCTGTTTACCGGCACGGTGATGGAGAACATCCGCTACGGCCGGCTGGAGGCCACCGATGAAGAGTGCATCGCCGCCGCCCGCCTTGCCAACGCGGATGGCTTCATCCAGCGTCTGCCGGATGGCTACAACACCATGCTGACCGGCGACGGTGCGAACCTGTCGCAGGGCCAGCGTCAGCTGCTGACCATCGCTCGCGTGCTGCTCAACAACCCGGCGATTCTCATTCTGGACGAGGCGACCTCAAGCGTGGACACGCGTACCGAGCTTGCTATCGGCCGCGCCATGGACGCGCTCATGCGCGGGCGCACGAGCTTTGTGATCGCGCATCGCCTGTCGACGATCGTGGACGCCGACCTGATCTTGGTCATGGATCACGGCAACATTATCGAGCAGGGCACGCATAAGGAGCTGCTGGCTGCCGAGGGTGCCTACGCCGACCTCTATTTGAGCCAGTTCGCCTAATGTGACAAAGGGACAGTCCCACATGTCACATCAAAAAGAAAGGCGCGCCGGGGATGAATTCCCTGGCGCGCCTTCTTGCGTTGATGCCGATGTCGTTTTGTACCGCTTGCGTTCCTAGCGTTCGTCCACGAGCTTTGCGACGAGGGCTTTGAGCTCGGCCACCTCTCGCTCGAGTTCTTTGACGCGGCGGGCGTTCTCGGTGATGCCTTGGCGGTTGAGGGCACTCTGCTCGGCGGCGTCATCGGGCATGTACTCGCGATGCTGCTTGGCATCGAAGCTCTCCTCGAACACGCGGCAGCCGTTGCGCTTGATGATGCGTCCCGGCACGCCCACGACGGTGCAGTTGTCGGGCACGTCCTTAACGACGACCGAGTTGCCGCCGATCTTGACGTTGTTGCCGATGCGGATGTTGCCGAGCACCTTGGCGCCCGTGCCCACGGTGACGTTGTTGCCGAGCGTTGGGTGGCGTTTGCCGGTCTCGTTGCCGGTACCGCCGAGCGTGACGCCCTGGTAGAGCACGCAGTTGTCGCCCACGACGGTGGTCTCGCCGATGACGACGCCCATGGCGTGGTCGATAAAGAAATGCTTGCCGATCTGTGCGGCGGGATGAATCTCGACGCCGGTGATGTGGCGGGTGATTTGCGAGAGCACGCGGGCGAGCGAGCGATGACCGTGCTCCCAGAGCCAGTGCTCGGGCACGTGGTTCCACTTGGCGTGCAGGCCAGGATAGGAAAGGAAGATGACTAGACCGTTTTGCGCGGCGGGGTCCTGCGCCTGGACGGTCTTGATGTCCTCGCGAATGGTATTGATAAAGCTCACCGGCCGCCCTCCCTTAGCGCCATGGCAATGCGATTCAATAAAGTATAGCGATTCGCTAGGGATTAAAAAGGACAATCTTGGCGGCTTTGCGCTACAAGTGTCAGTTATGCAAACTTGCTGGTAATGGAGTCATGCTTTTGTGGGGTTGCGCACGAGGGGGCACCGCAACCGTATACTGGTCAACTTGGACGTATCCGCGCCCACAACTGAGAGGTTTTACTTCATGGGTTTCATCAATTTTATTGCCGAGCTGCTTAAGGACCCGCGCACCGCGATCGCCAGCTGGATCGCCGCCGGCCCGCTTATGGCCTACGGCTGCGTGTTCCTGATCATCTTTATCGAGACGGGCGTGGTGTTCTTCCCGTTCCTTCCCGGTGATTCGCTGCTGTTCGCCTCGGGTTTCTTTGCCCACAACGGCGGCTTTAACATCGTGGCGCTTCTGGCCACCGCATGGGCCGCTGCCATTTTGGGCGATCAGTGCAACTTTATGATCGGTCACTTCTTTGGCCGCAAGATCATCGCTTCGGGCAAGGTCAAGGCCATGACGCCCGAGCGCATCAAAAAGTCCGAGGACTTCTTGGACAAGTGGGGTCACCTGGCCATCTTCCTGGGTCGCTTCTTCCCGTTTATCCGCACCTTTGTGCCCTTTATCGCTGGCATGGGCGGCATGCACTGGCGCAACTTTGTCGTCTTTAACGTGCTGGGCGGCATTACCTGGTCGACGGTCTTTACGCTGCTGGGCTACTTCTTTGGCGGCATTCCCTTTGTGCAAGAGCACTTTGAGCTGCTGATTATCGGCATCGTTGCCGTGTCGATCATCCCGACCGTGGTCGGTCTGGTTAAGGCCAAGCTGGGCAAATAGAACGCCTAGCTCGAGCCAGCGCGCAGACCGTACAGTTGAGGCCCGTCACCGCTTACGGGCCTTTTTGCTTCGGTCAAATGAAAATACTTTAGTTAGTTAAAGAAAAACGTTTTATCCGACGCGCGTGCGGAGTACAATCTCGTGCATGCGAATCGACGTGCCATCGGCTTTGATGCCGTTTGCGTGTCCCGTCCGGCTCTACGCTCCGGGCGTGTGACGTTGCGACGCGGTCGGCCTCGGTCCTTGCGTGCGGGTTCGCGAGTTTGCAACTGTGTATATAAGGAGCGACATATGACTGTCGAGAAGAAGGATATCGATTGGGGTAGCCTCGGCTTTGGCTACATGAAGACCGATTACAGCTACGAGGCCCATTGGAAGGACGGCGAGTGGGACGAGGGTGGCCTGACCACCGACCACACCCTGCACGTCTCCGAGTGCGGCGGCATCTTCCATTACTGCCAGGAGGTCTTTGAGGGCCTGAAGGCCTACACCGCCGAGGACGGCAGCATCGTCTGCTTCCGTCCCGACATGAACGCCGAGCGCATGTACAACTCTGCGCAGCGCCTCGAGATGCCCCCGTTCCCCAAGGACAAGTTCGTTGAGGCCGTCAAGCAGGTCGTTTCTGCCAACGCCGCCTGGGTTCCGCCCTTCGGTTCCGGCGCGACCCTGTACGTGCGTCCGTTTATGATCGGCTCCGGTGACGTGATCGGCGTGGCTCCCGCTCCTGAGTACACGTTCCGCATTCTCGTGACCCCGGTCGGTCCGTACTTTAAGGGTGGCCTCAAGCCCGTCAAGCTGCGCGTTTCCGAGTATGACCGTGCAGCACCGCATGGCACCGGCAACATCAAGGCCGGCCTGAACTACGCCATGTCCCTCAAGCCCACGATGGAGGCTCACCGCGAGGGCTATGCCGAGAACCTGTATCTCGATTCCGAGTCCCGCACCTATGTCGAGGAGACCGGTGGCGCTAACGTCCTATTCGTGAAGGAGGACGGCACCCTCGTCGTTCCGCAGTCCCACACCGACTCCATTCTGCCTTCCATCACCCGCCGTTCGCTCGTTCAGGTTGCTCAGGACCTGGGCATGACCGTTGACCAGCGTCCCGTCGAGTGGGCCGAGGTCAAGGCCGGCACCTTTGTCGAGTGCGGCCTGTGCGGCACCGCTGCCGTCATCTCCCCGGTTGGCGAGATCGACAACAAGGTTTACGGTGCCGACGAGACCGTGACCTTCCCGGCTGGCTACACCGAGATCGGCCCTGTGATGAAGAAGCTCCGCGAGACCCTGACCGGCATCCAGTCTGGTGCTGTCGAGGACAAGCACAACTGGGTTTACACCGTCGCGTAATTTGTCTTACCTATCCGGGCGGAGAGCAAGTCCCCTCCCGGCGCGTCCTCGGACATGCAAGAAGCCCTCGCTGCGCACTTCGTGCGGCGAGGGCTTCTTGCGTCC
>USCN01000142.1 GCA_900553165.1 uncultured Collinsella sp. | reverse complement strand
GCCGTGCATGGCGTCGCGCACCGACTGGGCGTTACGGACGTCGCCGATGAAGAAGCGCACCTTGGAGGCGAGCTCGGGCGACTTCTCCTGCAGGCGGTGGCGCATGTCGTCCTGCTTCTTCTCGTCGCGGGAGAAGATGCGGATCTCGGACAGGTCGGTGTCCATGAAGTGCTTGAGCACGGTGTTGCCGAACGACCCGGTGCCGCCCGTGATCATCAGGGTCTTGTCTTTGAAATTGGTGGTGGGTTTCATCTACTTGCCTTCCTTGCGCTTAGCACCCGTGAACTGGTAAAAGAGAAATTTGGTATTAGTAACGAGATATCGTTTGAGAAGTCGCTTCGGTTCCTGCATCAAGCGGTATAGCCACTCGAGACTTAGGTTCTGCATCCAAATCGGCGCCTCCGGCACCACGCCGGCGAGAACGTTGAAGGCTCCCCCTACGCCAATCATCAGTGGCTGGGGACCGCCTTTAAGCTCATGCATGAGGACTTCCTGACGCGGAGCGCCAAGTGCAATCCATGCAAAGTCTGCGCCAGAATCAGCAATGCGTCGTGAAAGGTCTCGTTTCTCGTCATCGGAGAGCGGACGAAAGACGGACGGCTCCATGCCAGCAATTTCCAAGCCCGGATACTTTTCCTGAAGCGATTCCATGAGCGCCTCGAGATTTTTCCGTTCGTTGCCGTAGAAGTAATGGCTCCATCCGTACTGAGCGGAAATACTGAAAATTTCGCGCATCAAATCCGGACCGGTCACGCGCCCCATCGACGTGACCGTCTTTCGACCGACAACCGATAGGGGCTTCCCATCGGGAACGGACATAACAGACTCAGCCTGACAGGACCAGTAGCTAGGATCGTCATGGGCCATAACCGACGTGTGGGCGTTAGAGACGCAGATATACTCGCCATGCAGATCGTCGATATTATGAGTAATGAAATCGACGCATTCAGATATATTGGTGCCCGTGATCGGGACATCGATCACGGGCACGCGGTTTAATTCGGGATAATGAAGATAGGACTTAAGCACTAAAACGCACCCTTTCCCGTGATTACTTCAATAACGGTGAGGGCGATAATCCTTAAGTCGGTGAGAATGCCACGCCTCGCGATGTACTCAAGATCTCGCTGGACCATACCGTCGAAACCAGTCGAGTTTCGATCAGTAACCTGCCACCATCCGGTAATGCCGGGCTTCACGGCCAGGCGCTGCAGGTCGTACTCGGTGTACTCCGCGACCTCATTCGGCAGCGGCGGCCTGGGCCCGACGACGGACATCTGTCCCAGGAACACATTCAGGAACTGGGGGAACTCGTCGATGGAGTGCTTGCGGATGAACCTGCCGATCTTGGTGACGCGGGGGTCTTCCCTCATCTTGAACATGGCACCGGCGATCTCGTTTTGCTCCTTGAGCTCGGCGAGGCGCTCGTCGGCGTCCCTGTACATGGAACGGAACTTCCACATGCGGAACGTGGTCAGGCTTCCGTCGGGGCGGGTCTGTCCCACGCGGATCTGGCTGTAGAAGGGGCTCCCCTCGCTCTCCAAGCGGATGAGCGCCGCGAGCACCAAGCTTGGAATCGCGATAATTACAAGCACAACACCGCTGAACACGATGTCGAACGTGCGCTTGACGGCCCTGTAGGCCAGGCGCGAGCGGTCCCAGTCCATGATTGATTGCATGGCCCTGTAGCGGCCGGCGCCCTCATGCTGACCCATAGCCTGAGCAATCAGCGCCGCCCCCGCGGGCGCATCCGTTGCATATTTTGTAATATCCGACATGTTCTCTTCCAACACTTCGTCCCCAGGTCGGGAATCCTACCTGCTCTTTGTAGCGGCCGCCTGCAGCTAGGCGATCGCTTTTTTTAGGTTTCGCATGACGCGCTGCTCGTTTGAAAGCACCGCGAGGCCAACGCGGGTGGTTACGCGCCGGCCGCACAGATCGAGCTCCAAATAAGCAGTGCTCTTGCGTCTGTTAATGGTTTTGATAAGGCCTTCGTGGCCCAGCGGCGGACCTGCCGTCACTACGACCTGGTCGCCGTCTTTTAAGGCTTCGCTCATGGGCACTACGCGGTCTCCCCTATGCGTAAAGCCGCCAATAAGCTGAACCTCTTCTTTTGCCAGCGGCACAAACTGACCGTCCTGGGAAAGCACCCGGGCAAAGTCGTCCATGCGCAGCAGATACTGTTGCACGGTGCGGGGATCTGCCGTGTCGCAGATAAGATAACCGGGAAAGAGTGGCTTGGTCGTATTGACCCATTCGCCGTGTACCTTGATCTCGGTTTGAAATTGGGGATAAAAGAGCTCCTGCATGGCGACAGCCGGCACCATGCGCTCAATGCGCTCGCGCATTACGTCTTCGCGACCGTTAATGACCTGAATCACATACCACACGAGCACCACCCCCTTGCTGTCTTACGTGTGGCTCACGGGGTTTGGGTATGGCTTCGCCAGGGCGCTTATGCGCGAAGGCGCTCCATATTCAAACCCTGAGCCCAGTCAGACAAGCACGTGGCTCTGCCCCACCGTGAACGGTATGTATAAGCGCAGTTGCTAGAGATGCGGCCGTGTATCGCAAAAAGACCGCGTCTCCAGCTGGCTGCGTGCGAACCAGTCAAGCGGGAACAAAACTGGACCGCACGCAAACAGCTGTAAAACTGCTTCTTATTGGCATGCATGCTAATAATTGCATCATGGAATTACCCAATACAAATTAATAACGTCGCATGACTTCTTTATTGGAGCTCGTGGTGTTTCTGGCACCGCCGTTACGGCCGGATGCTGATCGACCCTGCGCTTTGTGGCTTACTGAAGCCGCGAGCACAGTTGAACTCATGTAACGTTAGGTATCCTAGCACAAGCTGTTAGCGAAACTGATTTGGGCAGTACCGGACAACATTTCGTTCATTTAGCGTGTTCAAGGGGGCTGTTTTGCGATGTTGTTCACATTGATGCAGGTTATTGAGGTAGTGGCGGTGATTAGGGGCGTTCCTGAAGCCCAAATGGAACGGCGATCTACACTGATAATCGCGTTTGTCTAACAAACTATGTACAGACATGGGAAATAAATTGTGCAACTTTTTGTTGGTGTGGGTGGCGTTTGTGGCACGTGGTGTTTTGGGCATGAAAAAAGGCCTTCGGGATTCCGAAAGCCTTTGCATTCACGATGGTGGAGACGAGGGGGATCGAACCCCTGACCTCTTGACTGCCAGTCAAGCGCTCTCCCAGCTGAGCTACGCCCCCGTGACGAGGTAGTACTATAGGGGAATGTTTACGGGGATGCAAGGGGGAATTTTGGATTGATTTTCCGCCTTACGGGTTTTCCTGGGACGGGGCAAAAATAATCACTCTACGAGCGATTATTTTTATCCGCCGTCCCGATAAAACCCTGATGCAGCAAATAACCGATTGCGACGCCTTGATGGACTTGGATCGTGGCTGTTGACCTGACGACGTTGCTGATGCCCGTGTCGGCTAGCAGGCCCAGCGGGGCGTGATCTAGTTCCCACTCCAAGCCATGTTCACTTACCACCGTCCCAGGGGCAATGGCGATGATGGAGAAGGTTTTGCCCTCGGCGCCCTCGATGGTCCAGGTCTCGTTCTGGCGCAGGATTCTGGCCGTCACTTCGTCTTCATCGATCCAGACGGGGGCGTCCGCATAGCCTGCCAGCAGACCTAACACAGACAGGGCCATGTCCGGGCCGGTGGCGCAGGTCGCAACCACTTCGGCACCCGGCCAGCGGCGGCGGACGGAACAGAGCGCCAGCGCCAGATCGGTATAGTCCTTGTACGGATCGTGGCGCTCAACTTCAAAGTCAGTGGCGGCATCGACCAACGCGCGGCCCGCGTCGCTCACCGTGTCGGCATCCCCCACATACACGTTGCAGCCCAGTCCCGCACCCAGCAGAGCGTCGAGCCCGCGGCCTTAACAATCTGCGGCTCATCCATATAACCAGCCTGAACGCGATTGATCAGGCAGCGAATGCGCTGGCGGTCGCAGGCAAGCAGCTCGTGGGCAACCGGCGCACACGCGTCACAGCGCCAGACGGCGCAAAGCGGCTCAATCCCCCGCTCCTCGCGCGGCACGCACGCATCGAGCGCCTCGGCCTCAACACGATCGGCAAG
>USCN01000141.1 GCA_900553165.1 uncultured Collinsella sp. | reverse complement strand
GGAGCAGGCGGCGGCAATGTGATCGCCGCTGGTACGGTTGACGAGGTCGAACAATCGCAGGGCAGCCGCATCGCACCGTTTTTGCGCGCAGACCCCAAGCGTTTGCGCCCGCGGGTGGCTGACGACGAAATGTTCGATCAAGGCCATATCCGCATGGCGACCGATGTCATCCATACCGTCAAACCGCTCGAAGTCGATATACCGCGCGGTCGCCTTGTCACGGTGACGGGCGTTTCGGGTTCGGGCAAGACAACCCTGGTGCTCGAGACGCTCATCCCTGCACTCAAGGCTCAACTGGCGCGCGCCTGCCAAGCCATGTGCGCAGGGTCGACGCCGAGGGCATCGCACGCGCCAACCTGATTGACGCCACGCCCATCGGCGCCAACGTGCGCTCGACGGTGGCGACTTATGCCGACATCCATGACGAGCTGCGCCGCGCCTTCGCCCGTACGTCTGAGGCTAAGGCAGCCGGCTACAAGGCAGGCGCCTTTAGCTACAACACCGGCGCCTTGCGCTGCCCTACGTGCGACGGCACGGGCTCGATATCACTCGACGTGCAGTTTTTGCCCGATGTCGAGATCGTCTGCCCGGCATGTCGCGGCTCACGTTATGCAGACGCGGCTTCGCATATCCATCGCGAGGGCAAGGACGGGAGCTTGCTTACGTTGCCGCAGCTCATGGATATGAGTGTGGATGAGGCCATCGACGCCACACTGGGACTCAAGAAGGTTCAGACGCGCTTACAGACCTTGCACGACCTGGGCTTGGGTTATCTCACGCTCGGTGAACCCACGCCGGCGCTTTCGGGCGGCGAGGCACAGCGTCTTAAGCTTGCGAGCGAGATGGGCCGCGTGCAGGACGATGCCGTATTCGTATTCGACGAGCCCACGATCGGCCTACATCCGCTCGATGTTCAGGTGTTGTTGAGTGTGTTCGATGGCCTCGTTGCCAAGGGCGCCACGGTTATCGTGATTGAACACGATCTCGACCTTATCCGTAACGCCGATTACGTGATCGACATGGGCCCGGGCGGTGGCGATGCGGGCGGGCAAATCGTCTGTGCCGGCACGCCGGGGGACATCGCGGCCTGCTCCAAGAGCATTACCGGACGTTATCTATAACCGAATGCGACAAAGGGACAGTCCCTTTGTCGCATTGATACCTATTTCACGCATTGAGCTGCGAGATAGTCGCGGAAGAATGGCAATTCAAATGCGACGAGCCCTCGTCCTCGCTCCCCGATGATGCCGGCGTCTATCATGCGGCGTCGGTAGCGGGAGACCTGCTGCGGCGAACGCTTAAGGCGCTCGACAAGGTCAGCGGTGGTGGACTCTTCCTCGTCATCGAGCATGGCGATGAGGAATCGCTTGTCCTCTGCCGTGAGTTCCCGATAGGTTGCCGCGAGGATTCGGTCGTCCATCTCGTCGCGCGCGATTTTGATTCCCAGGTCAAAGTCGCGTGACGAGATTTCCTTCGAATCGCTTGTGAGGTCCCAGGCACGGTAGCCTACGAGTTGCAATAGGAAGGGAAAACCAGAGATCGAGCGAACGGCTCGATCGATTCCCTCAGCATCTGCCAGGCGATCGTTTTCCTGGATTGTGCGAATCAAGGCCTCGCGCACGTCATAGTCGGCAATGCGGCCCAGATGATATTGTTGGGCGCGGCGAAGGAACGAGACCGTCTTGTGGTTCAGTAGCGTCGATACGTTGTTGGGAAGTCCCGCCATGAGCAGCGCGACGCGTTTCCCATCGGTCACAAAGTGCTGATACGTCGCTGCGAGCTGAATCATCTCGTCGAGTGTCGGGTCCACCTCGTCAACCGTGACGAGCAGACCGGCGCCCGCCTCGTTGAGCTGGTCGATGATGTCGCTCATGCGATAACGCCAGGTTGAGGCATCGTGGACACGATTGACCTCGATGCTGCCGAGCGGTGCAATTCCGAGGCCGGTGACTTCGAAGTGGTTGGACGGGTCGATGAGATGGGCTGCGGCGCGTTTCGCCCCGAACTCGAGTTCCTCAAGCATTCCCGGGAGCGCGGTCGTCTTTACGGCTATCCAGCCGTGGGATTCCGCCCTTGTCGCGAGCGACGACATGAGAGCGGTTTTACCGGTTCCACGCGCGCCTGAGAAGATCGAGGTCAATTCTGGGCGCCTGCGCTGGCTCAAGAAGGCACGGTCCAAATCCCGAATAATCTGTTGTCTGCCAGCGAGATGGGCGGGAACCTCACCAAAACTGGGGGTAAACGGGTTCTCGAGATATTCCACAAGGCTCTCCTTTCACACCGCCGTTTAACTTCATTTTACTTTAGTTAATTCTGATTAAAAGTGAGGCTCTTTATCTAGAGCATCAATTAGGCGTGTGCGCCATCGGCGCGGCGCTTGAATGTGACAAAGGGACAGTTCCTTTGTCACATTCCCGGAAAGCCTGTTTGGCGCAGGGCTTCGTAGAGGACGATGGCGGCGCTGTTGGAGAGGTTGAGTGCGCTGATGCGGTAGTCATCCGGATTGACAAAGTTGCCGCAGATATCCTGTCGAAGGATGGTTTCGTGGCTGTCCTCGGTATGCCCCAGCGATTCCTCGTGGGCTTCCCAGGCCTCGGCGTTATCGAGTGAGTCGCAATCGCGCAGCATCGGGATACGCTCACAGCGCTCAGGCGCCGCGGCAAGCAGTGGCTCGGGAATCCCTGAGCTCTCGCTGCCAAAGACCAAGTAGTCGCCATTGCGGTAGGTACTTTGCGCATAGGTGCGGCGTGCCTTTTTGGTCAGCAGATGCAGGCGCTTGTCGGCGGGGGAGAGGCTGTTGCGGGCAAGGAAATCCTCCCAGCCGGCATAGGTCGTCACGTCCAAGTTTTGCCAGTAGCCCAGGCCGGCGCGACGCACCGTCTTGTCATCGAGCGAAAAGCCCAGCGGCTCCACCAGATGCAGACGGGCGCCGGTAACCACGCAGGTGCGGCCGATATTGCCCGTATTGGCCGGAATCTCGGGCGCATACAGCACAATGTTGAACATGAATCTCCTTGGCTCAGAACGAAAAACCACCACGAAGGGACAGGCACCTTCGTGGTGGTTGGCGACTACTTTGCGGACAAATGCCCGCTTGGATAAACCTAGGCGCGGTGCCAGTCGGTCAGGCAGGCATCGAGGGAGGCGATGAGCGCATCCTTGTCCATGTGACGGCCGATGATGCACAGGCTCGTCATGCGGTCGCCCGTCTCGTCGTCCCAAATCTGCATGATCTCGGGGTTCTCGTCGATGATCTTCTGCTTCTCGCCCTCGGGCGCCGAGTCGACAAACAGGCCGTTCTCCATCAGGCGCATCTGGTGTCCGGCCTGCTCGAACATGTAGCACATGTCCGGATTGCCGGTCTGCCACAGCGGACCCTTGACGCGGATGACCTCGTCGGGCCACTCCTGCTCAACAAAATCGGTGAACTTCTGCAGGTCAAACGGCTTGCGGCGCGAGTAAACAAAGGTCTCGATGTCGTACTCGAGCACCTCGGGGTCATCGTGCTCCTCGGGATGTTCCATGGCATCGATCCAGGCGGCGGAGTTGTAGGCGCGCATAAAGTCGAAGCGGTCGGTGTCGAGCAGCTCCTTCATGGGGACCTCGCCGTTTTGGGCCTCGACGATCACGGCGTCTTTCTGCAGGCTGCGCACGATGGCCTTAAGCTCGGCGATTTGCTCAGAGCTCACGGTATCGGTCTTGTTGAGGATCAGCGTGGAACAGAACTCGATCTGCTGGATGAGCAGGCTCTCGATGTCGTCCTCGTCGATATCCTCTGCCAGCAGGTCGCGACCGCCGTTGAACTCGTCATACATGCGGGCGCAGTCGACCACGGCCACGATGTTGTCGAGCGCGAGCTTGGGCTCGCCGCCCACCTTGGCCTCGTCGCAGAAGCTCGAGATGGTGTAGGCGATGGGGATAGGCTCGCAAATACCCGATGCCTCGATGATGATGTAATCGAAGTTGCCCGAATCGGCGATGCCCTGCAGCTGGTTGGCCAGGTCATCCGAAAGCGTGCAGCAGATGCAGCCGTTGGTGAGCGGGATGAGGTCGTCGGTCTCGGAAAGGCCGCCGTCGGCGATAAGGCTGGCGTCGACGTTGATCTCGCCGATGTCGTTGACGATCAC
>USCN01000140.1 GCA_900553165.1 uncultured Collinsella sp. | reverse complement strand
TGCATGTTTGTGGGAATTAGCTAACCGAAAGGCTTACACGTGAACGAAGAACCTCAAGTCCTCTACTGCGACGCCTGGCTCATGGCCATCGACAAGCCTGCCGGCATAATCGTCCACGGCGATGGCACCGGCGAGCGCACGCTCACCGACTACGCCAGCGACCTGCTGCTGGCGATGGGCGACGGCTTTGCCGCGACCGACATGCAGCCGCTCAACCGCTTGGACCGTGACACCACCGGCGTGGTGCTGTTCTCACTCGACAAGCAGACGCAGCCCGCCTTTGATCAGATGATCATCGACCACGCGTTCGAAAAGCACTACCTGGCGCTGGCCGAGGGCAAGATCGACTGGAACGAAAAGCTCATCGACAAGCCCATCGCCCGCGACCGTCACGACAGTCGAAAGATGCGCGTCGGCGCCAGCGGCAAGCCGTCTCAAACACGCGTAAAGGTGCTCAAGCGTCTTAAGAGCCGTCGAGGCCTGCCCACGCGCTCGTATATTGATGTCGAGCTGCTCACCGGCCGCAAGCATCAGATTCGCGTGCACCTGGCAAGCGAGCATCATCCCCTGGTTGGCGACGACCTGTACGGAACGCCGCGCCCCTGCGGCCTCATGCTCCATGCCCACAGCGTGTCCTTTACGCATCCCGTAACCGGCGAGCACATCCACATCGAAGCCCCCTGCCCCTGGGAGCCCTAAACCACCACAAAGGGGACAAGCACCTTTATGGTGGTTTTGCCGCAATGGCTCAGCCGCGGTCCCAAAACGTCTCGATCTGTAACAGTTAGAACCCATTTTCCGGTCTATCTGTTACAGATCGAGACATTCGAATCCCCTCAAGGGAATAATCTCAATCTGTAACAGTAACTCGGCAAAATCAGTCCCAGATGTTACAGATTGAGACAAAGGGGCGGCGCGGTTCGTAAGTATCTCGATCTGTAACACCTAGCCCACTTTTAACGGTCCAGTTGTTACAGACTTAGACAAACCGGCAGACAACGAAAGCGGCAACGCCCGTAATGGACGTTGCCGCTTTTCTATTGAGAAAACTAAATGGTTTTGACCTTGCCCCGCCGCTAGACCGTGACGACGTTGTCCATTGCCCGGTACTTGGCGGGCACCTCGCCCGCGGTGATGATCGTTGCATCGCGGAAGTCCGCGAACTTGACGGGCGCCACCATGCCAAATTTACTGGCGTCCGAGATTACGAAGCGCTTGGCCGTATGGCGCATCGAGATACGCTTTACTTGCGCCTCCTCGATATCGGGCGCCGTGAAGCCCTGCTCGGCGGCAATGCCGTTAGAGCCCCAAAAGCCACAGTTGAAGTTGTAGCGGTCTAAGGTTGCCAAGGCATCGGGGCCAACGAGCGCCTCGGTCTCGGGTTTGAGCTCGCCACCCAGCACCACGGTACGCATGCCGCGCAAAGCAAGGCGTTGAGCATGGAGCACGGAATCGGTCACATAGGTGACATCTTCAAGGTGTGGAAGATGCTCGATGAGCCTGAGCGTCGTCGAACCCGAGTCGATGTATACAAAGCTCTCGGGCTCCACAAGTGCCGCCGCACGGGCGCAGATACGCTCCTTGTCGTCGTTATGGAGGTCGCTGCGCTCATTAAGCGTTAGGTCGCGCGTCACGTGCGCGCGCTCCAGACTTGTCGCGCCTCCGTGCACCTTGGCGATACGGTGTGCTCGGTCGAGCGTCTGCAGGTCGCGCCGAATGGTAGACGCCGTCACGCCCAGGGCTTCGGCAAGCTCCGGCACGGTAACCGAGCCGGTCTGCTGAACCATCGACACGATCGCGTTGAGCCTATCTTCCGCTAGCATCGCTTACTCCTCCTCGGGGTACACGACTCCCCAGTCGGCGCGTAGCTTGGTCATCAGCTCCATAACATCAGAAGCATAGCCCAGAAGCTCACGCTTAGAGTCGTCGCCGGCAACGGCCTTCTCAAGATCGGCCATCTCATAGCAAAGGGCGTAAGCCTCGGTGCCGGCGTGGACCTCCTCGCGGTGGCCGTCCGCAGTCCACACGATAGTCGCGTGATCGGCGCGCGGATACTCGTTGACCTCGATATAGCACTTATCGAAGCTAATAATCGAGCGCTTGGGTTGCTTGGAGTGGAGCGTGAGGCCCACAACACCCAGCTGCTGCTCGGCATTACGGCAGACGATGCCGCCCGCAACGTCAACACCGGTCTCACAGGTGTTGCCCAACGAAACGACCTCAATGGGCTGGCTTGCCATAAAGAGACGCATGACGGACAGGGCATACACGCCAATGTCGAGCATGGCACCGCCAGCAAGGTTGCGGTTGTAGAAGCGATTGGTCAGATCGCCGTACTCCTTGTAGCTACCAAAGTTGAGCTGGGCGAGGTTCATGCGACCAAACTCGCCGGCATCCATGCGACGGCGCAGCTCTTGATACAAGGGCATATGAAGCACCGTGGTAGCGTCCATAAGGACCACGTTGTGCTCGTCGGCGATGGCACGCGCCTCGTCGAGCTCAGCGGAATTGAGGGTAATGGCTTTCTCGCAGAGCACGTGCTTGCCGGCGGCCAGCGCGTCACGCAGATAGGTGATATGCGTGTTGTGCGGCGTGGTGATATAGACGGCGTCGATGCCCGGATCGGCGTAGAGGTCCTCAACCGATTCATAGACCTTCTCGATGCCATACTGCTCTGCAAAAGCCTGAGCCTTGGACAGCGTACGGTTGGCGACGCCCGCAAGCTTGCGGCCGGCAAGAGCGAGAGACTGGGCCATCTGGTTAGCGATAACGCCGCACCCGATCACAGCCCAACGAAGCTCGGGAGCCGTAAAGATATCATCGGGGAATGGCTTGTCCTGGACCGAAGCGAACGCTGCTTTTGCGGCTGCCGCGGAGTCGAGTGGAGCCTGCTTGGAATCTACCATATGTGCCTCCTGTGTCATAGAACGTCTTGCATTTCGGATAGCTCTATATTCGCACAAACACGCGCGTCTGTGCGTGTTTGTGCGTATCTCACCGCTAAACGGTCATTTTTGTCCCGTAAACGGCGCATCTATACGCATATTCACGCAATCCCACGCACGCAAATACGCACAAATGCGAACCGGTCATTGCTCAGAGACAGGGGCTTATGCTTAGAACTCAAAAGACAGGATGATCCGCTTCGCCTTCGCTCATGGCGCGCTGCAGCTCTAAGGACCGTCCCAAACTGCCGACAGAAAAGGAACGTTCCAAACTGCAGACAGAAAAAGAACGTCCCCAGGCGCCGGCATTTCAAGAGCACTCATTTAAGTCTGTCCCCAATGAGTGGGAGTAATCAGAGACCCTTTGCGAGGGAGGCCGGACGTGGCCTTCCTCGTTTTTATTCATGGACTTTAGTCCGTGCCGCGCGGCACGCGCGGCATAGAAAGCCACCCGCTCAGCGGGTGGAGGCCAATTTCCGCTACGCGACAAAAACCTTCCCCCTAGCATGAGGATTGTTCAGGTCATCATACTAGGGGGAAGGTGATTGCTGTGGCCCAGAAAGCCAACAGCCTCGCGCACACGAAATGGCTGTGCAAGTACCGCATCGCACCGAGGTCAAGCTCATCGCCGCCATCGTCGAGAAGCACCCCAAGGTGCGCTTTGCCGCGAGCCGCACCTCGGCCCACGCCGACCTCTACGACCGCATGGAGCAGGCCCTGTGCGAGCGCGTGGCCAACGCGGTGGAGGTCGTCCGCTCCGACATCAGCCCCGCGCTTCTTGTCCACACCGGTCCAAACCTCGTGGGTGTGGCGGTCCAGGGACTCTAGCGGAGGCGGGGCGTCCTGCCCCAAAAACAAATGCAAAAGACGAGCACTTCTTGCCGCTCAATTGGCAAGAAGCGCTCGTCTTTTCTTAACGCGTTGTATGGCGGAGAGAGCGCAAGTTACGCGAGCGCCCTTCTTGCCAGCTCGGCCGCGCCGAGGATTCCTTGGTCGCCGCCGCAGCCCGGGGCGCAGATGTAGCTCTCCATGTCCTTAAGCTCGGCGGTCTGGATGTAGCCACCCAGATATTCGAGGGTCTTCTTGCGGACGATGCCGTAGAGCTGCTCCTGGTGCATCACGCCGCCGCCGAGGACGATGCGGCGAGGCGAGTACATGAGCACGAGGTTCGCGCACATCTGCCCCAGATAATCCCCCTCGAGCGCCCACACCTCATCGTTGTCCGCGAGCTCGGCCGCGGGCTTTCCCC
>USCN01000139.1 GCA_900553165.1 uncultured Collinsella sp. | reverse complement strand
TCCGTCCAAAAGCACGCCGACCGTCGCCGTTAGAACTCGGCAAATTCGGGAGTGCTGACCTCAATCTCCTCGCGCCCCGCCATAAGCTCGCGCATCTTAGCGCAAAACGACCCCTGCTCCCCCGCCTTAAACACCAAATGAAGTGTCACGGCATCCGCGTACTCGGTATCCGAAACCTTGGCACCGGAATCCTGGGCCAAGCGAAGCACCTGCTCATACTGCGGATAGGCCACATGCACGTCAACAGGCACGACACTCGTCATCTCGACGATCTGCCCGGCCTCCTGAGCCGCGGCCACCGCCGCCTGCGTCGCCGCGGTATAGGCGCGTACCAAGCCACCGGGCCCCAACAACGTACCACCAAAATAGCGTGTCACTACGCAGCAAACATTTTTGAGCTCCGCACCGCGCAACACCTCGAGTGTCGGCATACCGCTCGTGCGGCTCGGCTCACCATCATCGCTCTGGCGCTCGCGTCCATCGACAAAAATCCACGCGGGAACATTGTGTCGAGCGTCGTAATGACGCTTGCGAACCATCTCGATAAAGGCATTCGCCTCGTCCTCGGACTCAATATGGACCAGCTGGGCAATAAACCGGCTCTTGCGGTCCACAAATTCGCCCGAAACCTCAATATTCGATTGCAGAGTAAAATAGCTGTCCAACAAAGCCCCTCAACAAAATAAAGCGCAGCAACAAACAGCCTCAATAATACGGCAAAGACAGCACCGTTGACCTCGCCAACAAGAACGGAAACGCCAATGATACCGTCACCAACAGCGAGAACCCGTCAGCGCGAGCAAGGTGCCTTGAAAGACAAGGGCATTGACCTTATGGTCATGCCCGAAGGCTTGAAAGGCAGATTGCCGCGCTGACGGGTTCGCAGCGTCAACAAAGTGCTGAGTGGGCCGATAAGCCGGGTTCTGTCGTGAACGGTCATTTATCTTGTCTGCACGTTACCGTGCAGTTCCACGCACGCTACCCGAACGCGGACCGGGCCGGCCCATAGCGTTCCTATTCGCGCTTGCTCCGGATGGGGCTTGCCAAGCCGCCGTGTTACCACGACGCTGGTGGTCTCTTACACCACCGTTTCAGCTTTTCCCTTTACGCCTTGCGGCGCAGGTGGGAGTCTTCTTTTCTGCGGCGCTTTCCGTCGGATCACTCCGCCCGGCCGTTAGCCGGCATCCCGCCCTCTGGAGCCCGGACTTTCCTCACGCGTGCTGCAAGCAGCACATCGCGCGACCGTCTGGCCCACTCAGCAGTGCAAGAGTGTAACACACCGTTGCCGCAGGCAATGGCACAACGCAAACGCTCGACACGATAAACCAAGAACCGCCATGCGCTACAATGGTCCTGTCGATGGGCAACGTCGTCAGTCGAGACGCGACCGCGCTCCACACCCCTCCGTCTACTCGGTGTGTTCCCGCCTCCTCCCCGAGGCGGGATGTCGGCATTTTTCATGCACTGACAACCCAATAGCCTGTGGACAGCCCGGGCAGCATCGCGCACCTCAGCAGCAAATGCAAAAAAGGGACCCGTCCATTGCGGACGGATCCCTTAAAACAAGTGATCGTCAAACCGATTTACTCGGCGTCGGTCTCCTCGTCCTTCTTCTCGGAAGGCAGCGGGGTAACCTCGATCTCGACGCCCAGAGTCTCAGCAGCGGACTTCATGGACAGGGAGATACGACGACGGTCGAGGTCGATCTCCATGACCTTGACCTGAACCTTGTCGCCCACGTGGGTGACCTGAGAAGGCTGATCGACGTGCTTGTTGGCCATCTCGGAGATGTGCACCAGGCCCTCGATGCCCTCGCCCAGATCGACGAAAGCGCCGAACGGGACAAGCTTGGTCACAGTGCCCTCGACGATAGCGCCGACGGGGTACTTCTTGACCAGTGCGCGCCACGGATCCTCGGTGGTCTGCTTGAGACCCAGGGAGATGCGCTCGCGGTTGAGATCGACGTCGAGAACCTCGACCTCGACCTCCTGGCCGACCTTGACAACCTCGGAAGGATGGTTGACGTGGTTCCAGGAGAGCTCGGAAATGTGGATGAGGCCGTCGATACCACCGAGGTCGACGAAGGCGCCGAAGTCGACGATGGAGGAAACGGTGCCCTGGAGACGCATGCCAGACTTGAGCTTGGACAGGATCTCGGAGCGCTCGGCCTTACGGGACTCCTCGAGCACGACGCGACGGGAGAGGACGACGTTGTTGCGGTTGCGGTCCATCTCGATGACGCGGGCCTCGATGCGGGTGCCCATGTAGGAGGTGAGGTCCTTGACGCGACGGAGGTCGACGAGGGAGGCGGGCAGGAAGCCACGCAGGCCGATGTCGAGGATCAGGCCGCCCTTGACAACCTCGATAACCTCGCCCTCGACGTTCTCGCCGGAGTTGAACTTCTCCTCGATGCGGTTCCAAGCACGCTCGTACTCGGCACGCTTCTTGGACAGGACCAGACGACCGTCCTTGTCCTCCTTCTGGAGTACCAGAGCCTCGATGGGATCACCGAGTGCAACGATGTCTGCAGGGTTAGCGTCCTTGCGGATGGACAGCTCGCGGACCGGGATAACGCCCTCGGACTTGAATCCGATGTCAACGAGCACCTCGTCATGCTCGATCTTAACGACAGTGCCGTTAACGAGATCGCCCTCATCAAAGTCGGTAATCGTACCGTCGATGAGGTTGTTCATCTCCTCCTCGTTGACATCGTCAAGAGAGAAAATGGACGAGTTCTGAATCTCACTCAAAGGTGGACCCCTTTCGAACTACGGGGCCCCGATTGCTAGGACCTACAGAAGGGTGCGACAAGCACACAACGTTTAGGAACACTCGGGAGCCGACAGATACTAATGTGACGCTTATGCAATCACGTTCGTATAGGTTACGGGGAAATGAGTTCGATTTCAAGCGTGAACTGCGATTTTTTACTCGTGTGGAGACTTTTTCGTAATCTTATGAACACACGTCTCCGCAACTTGACGATAACCAGCCAGGCATTCGGCTTTGGGGTAAAGTATCCGGAGCCAACGATTCTAGATCGATTTTTCGAGAAAGGTGCCCGCGTGCTCAAAGCAGTCGTTTTCGATATGGACGAAACGCTTCTCAGCATCAACCTCAACGCGTTCATCCTTCGCTATTTTAAGGATGTCTCTTCGATGCTCGCGGATATCGGGCGCCGCAGCCGCGGTGGCACGATGGCGCGCCTCGGCACCATCCTGGTCGACCTCAACGCCAATCGCCGCAGCGGCACGGACAACCGCACCAATCTTGAGTTTTACCAAGAAGAGGTCGAGCGCCGATGCGGGATCTGCCTCTCCGATCCCCTCATCTACGAGGCGTTTACCTACTATGACCGCGAAGTTCTTCCGTACAAGAACGACGATATCATTAACGCCCACGCCATGCCGGGCGCACACGCCGCGCTCCAGGCCGTACAGGACGCAGGGCTGCGCTGCGCGCTCTTTACCAACCCCAGCTTTCCCCAGGGGGCCATCGAGTGCCGCATGGGTTGGGGCGACCTGGCCGACGCCCCCTTTGAACTCGTGACGCACATGGGAAACGCCACCCGCTGCAAGCCCGATGCCACCTACTATCTAGAGCAGCTTCAGGTGATGGGGCTCGAGCCACACGAGGTCCTTATGGTGGGCAACGATCCCAAGCGCGACTTCCCCAGTCCCGCCTGCGGCATTCAAACTGCCTATGTTGGCCAGGGAAAACCCGGCCGAGCCACCTGGCGCGGAACCATGGAAGACTTCGCCCGCGACTTTAACGCCGTAATCGAAGCCTTCTACGAACACCAAGTAGCCGACGAACTGTCGTAGGACCCCTCGCTCCAAACCAAATATCGCCGCAGGTTGAGCACAAGTCAGCGAAAATGCCCCTAAGCGAGCAATGTGCCTTGAAAGAGGAGGGCATAGGCCTTCTGGCCATGCCCGACGATTGAAAGGCAGATTGCCGCTTAGGGGCATTTGCAGCGTCGACTGGTTACGCGGTTTGGTAAAACCGCGTAACTAGCACACCTGGGTTTTGCCGATCATGATGTTGAGGATCTCGATGTCGGTGTCCTTCATGCCCACGCGGCCTACGTAGCCCATACTGGCGATTGTTTGCTCAACGGTATCTTGGATCAGGCCCTCGCCGGCGCGGAAGCCGCGACCCTGCATGGCCATATCATGGCCCAGAATCGCCGCATCGACGGCAGCCGAGATCTTGG
>USCN01000138.1 GCA_900553165.1 uncultured Collinsella sp. | reverse complement strand
GCGGCAGGGGCTCGCCCTCGATGAGGATCTCGCCCGAGTCGATGGTTTCCAGACGGTTGATGGTGCGGCACATGGTCGACTTGCCCGAGCCCGAGGGTCCAATCACAACGACGACCTCGCCGCGGTCGACCGAGAGATTGATGTCGTTGAGGACGTGCAGATCGCCATAGTGCTTATCGACGTGTCTGAGCTCGATCAGCGGCTGATTGCCGGTGGAAGAGGTGCTCTGTGCCATGGTGCTCGGCTCCTTATGACTCGAAACGGTAAAGCGTTAGCGGATGATGGTCGCGCCGGTCTTGTGCGAAACATAGACAGCGGCCTTGTTGATCGCGACGTTGATGAGGATGTAGATGACCGCGATTACCAGGTAGACCGACACGAGGGCGTCGTAGTTGGTAATGAGCACGCGGGCGTTTTGCATGAGGTCGGGGTAGCTCACCACATAGGCGACGGTGGTGTCTTTGACTACGACCACAAGCTGCGAAATCAACGACGGAATGATAAACCGAATAGCCTGCGGCAACACGATTTTAAAGGTGATTTTGGCCTTGGAGAGACCGAGCGCCTGGGCGGCCTCGACCTGGCCGCGCGGCACGGCATTGACGCCGGCGCGGAAAATCTCGGCCAGCACGCCGGCTGCAGCGAGCGCGACGGGAAGCGTGAGCATCCAAAACGACGGCAGCGAGATCTTGTACTGGGGCAGCACCAAAAAGAAGAAGTAGATGAACAGCAGGCTCGGCACGCCGCGGAAGAAATCCGTGAGCACACGGCAAACCAGCTGGAGCGGCTTAATGTCGCTGGTGCGGCCGAGCATAAGGGCTAGGCCCAGCACCAGCGCGATGGCGCCAGCGGTGAGTGCGACTTTAACGGTGCCCTCAAAGCCGGCAAGCAAGAACTTCCAGGTGGTGAGGTGCGTAAAGAAATACCAATAGTGGACCGAAAGCTGGCCGGTCACATAAAAGCGCTGCAGTACCAGGGCGACGAGCACGGCGACGGCAACGAGCGAGATAGCGGTGCCGATGCGAATCTTGGCGCGCATCTTGGGGCCGGGAGCCTCGTAGAGCGCATCGCGCATGGTAAGTGCAGGGGAGGAATGCTTGCTCATCGGAGGATCCTCACCTTCTTATCGATGTAGTTGCCAATGTGGCTCACCACAAAGGCCGTGCCCAGGTAGCCGAGTGCCGAGATAAAGAACGCGACGACGCCGCCGAGCGAGCGCGTGTTGATGTAGCTCACCACGCCGGTGAGCTCCTGCGGTTTAAGCGGCACCTGGCTACCGAGCGCGGTGGTGAGCATGACGGCGATAAAGAGGTTGGTCATGGGCAGCACGCTTGAGCGCAGTGCCTGTGGAATCACGATCTTGGCGAGGATACGGCTGAAGCTCATGCCGAGCGAACGGGCGGCTTCCACCTGGCCGACGCCGACGGTGTTGATGCCGCTCATAAAGTTCTCGGAACCAAAGGCCGAGCCCAAAAGGACCGTGGCGACGATAACGCAGGTGCGGTAGGGCAGGACGACCTTGAGCGGCGGAAGCGCATAGACGACGATGATAAGCAGCGCGATGCCGGGGATGTTACGGAAGACCTGGACATACAGGTCACCAAAGACGCGCAGCGGCTTGAGCGGCGACACGCGCATTACGGTGACGGCGACAGCCAGCACCATGGCGATGGCAAACGACTCAAGCGTCATGCCCCAGGTTGCTAGCAGCGCGTCGATATAGTTCTGGCCATAGAGCGACCAGAGCTCGGAGAGACTCATGCGGACCTCCCGCCGATAAGGAAAGGGGCTCCCGTGTGTACGGAAGCCCCGACAACTCAGTGAGGAAACAGTTTAGCGCAATAAAGCGAATCGTGCGTTTCCGTATGGTTTCGCAGCGGCTGATGCCCAGCTTGCGAGCTTAGGCGCCGACCTCGGGGAGCTCGGGAACATTGGTGTCGCCCGTACGGTCACCAATGCAGATCTGCCACAGCTCGGTCCAGGTGCCATCGTCCTCGATCTTCTTAAGGAAGTCGTTAACGAAGGCGACGCCGTCGGAATCGAGCGGCAGGCCGATGCCGTAGGGCTCCTTGCTGCCGAAGGGCTTGCCGGCGATCTTGTACTTACCGGGCTCGCGGACCAGGGCGCTTTGCTGCATGTTGTTGTCGATGACATAGGCGTCAACGCGACCCTGCTGGAGTGCCTGGCGGGCCTCCTCGTCGGTCTTGAACTCCTGCTGGCTGGCCTTGGGAGCGAACTCCTCCAGGATGGCGGGGCCGTTGGAGCCAGACTGGACGGCGACGTTCTTGTCGGCCAGGTCGTCGACGCTCTTGATGTCGTCGTTATCGGCGAGCACCAGGATAGCCTGCTGGGTGTAGTAGTAGGGACCGGCAAAGGAGACAAGCTTCTTGCGCTCGTCGGTGATGGTGTAGGTGGCAAAGACGGCGTCGACCTGGCCGTTCTGCAGGACGGACTCGCGCGTGTCCGAGGTCACCTGGGTGATCTCGACCTTGTTCTCGCCCAGAATGTAGTTGGACAGGAGCTGTGCGATACCGGCGTCGAAGCCGCGGGTCTGACCGTCTTTCTCGTTGAGGAGGGAGAAGAGCGTAGAGGTCTGAACGCCACCGATCTTAAAGACGCCGGCGTCCTTGACGGCCGTAGCCCAGGTGCTGGCGGCGATGGCGTCGTCATCGGCCTTGGGGCCGTTGTCGACGAGCTTGTCGAACGCCTTAGCGTCGAGCGTGGCGGAAACTTCGGTATCCTCGGAGCCCTTGGAGGAGCCGGCGGCGGAACCCTTGTCGGCCTCGGCGCTGGTGTCGGAGCAGCCGGCAAGACCAAGGCCGGCGACGGTTGCGAAGGTGGCGGCAACGAAGCCGCGGCGGTCGAGAACGACCTGCTGGGAGAGGTTCTTGCTCATGGTAGAACACCTTTCTCAATAAAATCCCTAGCGGTTGAGTAGAGTTATACCCTATCGCGCTCAAATGGGTCAACACGAAATAACTCAGAAACATACTTACCTTATGGGTAATTCTACCTACCAAAAAGGGACAGGCACCTTTGTGGTGGTCCTGGCCGATGCGGTGGCATGCCTTGCTGCTTTGTCTCAATCTGTAACATCTGCAGCCATTTTTGCCGAGTAACTGTTACAGATCGAGATTTTCTCTTCAGGGGAATTCGAATGTCTCAATCTGTAACATCTGGACGGCCAAAAGGTCCCTATCTGTTACAGATTGAGACAAACGTCGGGGACTAAGACGTCTTGTCTCGATCTGTAACAGTTAGACGGGAATTCAGGCCATAGATGTTACAGATTGAGATAATCGCGTCGCGAAAATAAAAACCTCCGCAGGGATGCTTTCCTTGCGGAGGTTTTCTTACTCGTTGAGTAGCCTTACGGTTTCGGCGGCCATGTTCTCGACCGTCATGCCGTTCTGCGCGAGCAGTTCGTTGGGATCGTAGCGGTCGGGAAAGCCCTTGGCGATGCCAAAGGTGCGCGTGCGCAACGGCGTGCATGCCAGATAGCATGCCACGCGCTCGCCCCAGCCGCCGTCCAAGATGCCGTCCTCGAGGGTGACGACGACGCGATGCTCGGCGGCAAGACTGTCGAGGAACTCGCGGTCGAGCTCGGTTGCAAAGCGCGGGTTGACGAGCGTGGCCTCGATGCCGTACTCGGCAGTCAGACGGTTTGCCACGCGCTCACCCAGCTCAAAGAAATCGCCAAGCGCGAGCACGGCAACGTCGCGGCCCTGACGCACCACGTTGTAGCGAACGGCGCTGTAGTCGGTGTCTTCGGCGGGCGCAAGGTCGGGGCGGCTTACCAGGCCGATGCCCGGTACGCGGATTGCCACGGGATGCTCGCGGTGGTCGAGCGACCAGCTCAGCATGGACAGATATTCCTCCATGCAGGCCGGCGCCAAGTAGTGCATGTTGGGAAGACCGCCCAACATGGAAATATCAAAGAACGAGAGGTGCGTCTCGGACGTGGTGCCAAAGATTGACGCACCAAACACCAAAATGGTTGCCGGGGCGTCGTTGAGGCACAGGTCGTGCCAGAGTTCGTCGTAGGCGCGCTGCAAAAACGTGCCGTACACACCAAAGACTGGCTTGGCGCCCGAGCGCGCAAGCGCGGTGGCAAAGGTCACGGCGTGCTCCTCGGCAATGCCCACATCGACGAACTGTTTGCCGGCGGCAGCGCGAAGCTCGGGTGTAAAGCCCATGATGTAGGGTGTGGCGGCCGTGATGCCCACGACCTGCGGATCGCGCT
>USCN01000137.1 GCA_900553165.1 uncultured Collinsella sp. | reverse complement strand
TCGACTACCTCGTCAACACGGTTGGCTACGAAAACATCCAGGCACGCGAGCAGGCACTCGTCCACTACCTGATGGGCGAGCTCATGCAGCTCGACTTTGTCCAGATCATCGGCTCCATCTACTGGGACAACCATCACGGCGTCGTCAGCTTTAACGTCAAGGGTATCCACCCGCACGACGTCGCGAGCATCATGGACATGGACGGCGTGTGCATCCGCGCCGGTCACCACTGCGCACAGCCGCTGTTACAGTACCTTGGCAGCCGCTGCTTACCTGGCTGGGCGTCGAGAACCTCGCCTGCTGCCGCGCCAGCGTGGCCTTCTACAACGACAAGGCCGACATCGATAAGTTCATCGCCGGCCTGCATCACGTTTGGAGCACGTTCAATGGGTAATCTGTACACCTCCACCACGTTTATGGAGCACAACTCGCACCCCGACTACAAGTACGAGATGGATGCCCCCACGCACGAGCACGACGGCATCAACCCCAGCTGCGGCGACGAGCTCACCTTGCAGCTGCGCGTCGAGAACGGCGTGATCGAGGAGGCCTCCTTTACCGGCCACGGCTGCGCCATCAGCCAGGCCAGCGCCGACATCATGGCCGACCTCATCACCGGCGAGACCGTCGAGGAAGCTCACCGCCTGGCAGAGCTCTTCCTCGCCATGATCCGCGGCGAGCAGCTCTCCGAGGAAGACCTGGAAGACCTGGACGAAGCCGCCCAGCTCCAGGACATCTCGCACATGCCCGCCCGCGTCAAATGCGCCGAGCTCGCCTGGCGCACCCTCGACGGCATGCTCGAGGGGCAAGCTAACCAGTAGTTTATGCCCCGAATCCAAGGTTTTTGATTGCCGAGCCGCCCGATACGGGCGGCTCTGTTTTTACCTAATGAGCGCGAACGCACAAAGTCCGCGCGTCCGGCGCCCCGTCTGACATTTGCCACACAGCCAGACGCGAGCACGGGCGTTTTCCACAGCACCAAAGGCCTGCGGCAGGGCCCCGGGCCCGCCAAGCAATGCGCCAAGCCCCGTTCTGCGAAGCTCCGACTCGCTTCGCGCCTGCCGCAGACGGGTCCCATAGGGAGCGGCGTGCATTTTTGCGAGTATTCAGCACGCCAAGCTGTGTGTATACGCATCGAAAGCGTTAATCAACGTCTTTAGGCGCATATATATTGTGTTTTAGAACAAGCATCGCGGTCTGACGGGACGCAGGCACGCGCTTCGGGGGCGCAACGGCGGGAATCAATAGCCTCGGGACCCGTATGTTGCAAGATTGCGGCGGTGCCGACAGCAACACGATGCTGAAAACTCCGTTTTTTGCACGGCGCAGACGGGGGTAGGCACGGGCAAACCCGGACCGAGCCGTTATTTTATGCAAGATGGCGATTTTTCTATGCATATTAAGAAGTGCAGTTACCGTACCAAGCTTTTAGAACAATGGTTGTGGCATATGGGCGACCCCAGCTGCGGTGCACAGGCAGTCCTACGCCACGTTTCGGCCAGTCTGCACCGCCGTTCGTGCACAGGCACGCACGATACGAGAAACGGTACTTTTGCCAATCCCCGTATATCGCTCAATCTGACGCACCGTAAAACCGGCATCGTGCAATCCAAGAATGCCGATATTGCGCTGCGCCGACGGCGCGGCTTTAACCCCGTGGAGCGGAACCCCGAGCCCCTTCGCCAACTTTTCGGCAAAGGCATGCCGCTCCCACTCCGTCTCTTCCAGAACGGGCATCGCTGGATCGCAGCCGTCGGGCGTCGAAAGCGAATGGGCAATAAAGCCCTCGGCAGAACCAAAAAGCTCAAGCACGCAAGAAGGATCAGAAAATCCCCTCGCGACATCAGCCGCGTCACCGTCGTAAGCGCGCAGATGCTCGGCAAAGCTGCTCCAGGGATAACGCTCGATTAAGCTGATGCCAGCCTCCTGCGAATCGGCGTGTACGGAGCGAATAGCCTCCATCACCTGCCAGTCGGTATCGAGCGAGCGCCGGTCAAAACGGTTCTGGAACAGATGGCCCGTGCGCCCCGTGCGTTTATTGAACCGCCGCGCGTACGTCAAAAGCAGCCGGTGCATCGCCGCGCTCATCGCGTCCTCGTAATCTGCAAGCACCAGACGCACGTGATTGCCCATAAGGCACCAGGCGATAACCGTCACGCCCGCCTTGCGGCAGCACTCACGCATCAGCTCCAAGAACTCCCACCGGTCCTCATCGCCCTCAAAGATGAGCTGCTTGCCCGTACCGCGGGCACAGACATGGTAAAAGCCGGTAACCGTTCTCCAAACGCGCTGCATGGCGTTCCTTTCGCCGGGATCTGCTTGCCATCCAATACAGCACGATTGAAGCGTGCCATCAAAACATTCACGCAAAACAATACACTCGCGCGGCCAAAGGCAGTAATCAGGCGGCGAACGGCACCGTTGCAACAGGTCAACCCCTGCAACGCTTACAAGAGCTGACCAAAAGCTTGCCCAAGAAGGACCCCCTCTACGGAAGTTCACGACCACAGAACATAGAGTTAAACCGTTTCAATTAAAACTTCCGGACTTCCCGCTACGAAAACTGAGCCGTTCGCCGAATATTCCGTGCATTTCGCGGTATTATAGGGGCTGCATGTCATGTCCCTTTCGAAGGGTCGCCCGGCAATCGCCAGCCACGGCCCCCAGACGGGACGCCAACACGATAGAGAGGAGAGGCATGCAGTACTCACAGGAAGTGGAGAACATGTGCCCCGTTGCCAAGGGTGCATACCACGGCCCCGCACCCATCCCCGAGGAGGGCAAGTGGGTCCAGGCTAAGGAGATTTCCGACATCTCCGGTCTTACGCACGGTGTGGGTTGGTGCGCACCTCAGCAGGGCGCCTGCAAGCTCACGCTGAACGTCAAGGACGGCATCATCGAGGAGGCCCTCGTTGAGACCATCGGCTGCTCCGGCATGACCCACTCTGCCGCCATGGCTTCCGAGATCCTTCCCGGTAAGACCATCCTCGAGGCCCTCAACACCGACCTCGTCTGCGACGCCATCAACGTTGCTATGCGCGAGATCTTCCTGCAGATCGTTTACGGCCGCAGCCAGACCGCGTTCTCCGAGGGCGGCCTGCCCGTGGGCGCCTCCCTCGACGACCTCGGCAAGGGCCTTCGCTCTCAGGTCGGCACCATGTTCGGCACCAAGGCCAAGGGCGCTCGTTACCTCGAGCTCGCTCAGGGCTATGTCACCCGCATGGCTCTCAACGACAAGAACGAGATCATCGCATTCGAGTTCCTGAACCTCGGCAAGTTCACCGACGCCGTCAAGGCCGGCAAGACCCCCGAGGAGGCCATCGCTGGCGCTATGGGCCACTATGGTCAGTGGGAGAACGCTGCCAAGTACATCGACCCGCGCACCGACGAGGAGACTCACTCCGTCGCCAGCGTGTTCCCGGTTCACGAGTAGAAAGGGAGGGAAATAACTATGACTGTTACGTTCGAAGGTTACGAGCGCCGCGCTGACAAGATCAACAAGTGCCTCGCCGACAACGGCATCGCCTCCCTCGAGGAAGCTCTGCAGATCTGCACCGACAAGGGCTTCAACCCGCGTGAGATCGTCAACAACACCCAGTCCATCGCCTTCCAGAACGCCGAGTGGGCCTACACCCTCGGTTGCGCTCTCGCTGTCAAGCGTGGCGCCAAGTCCGCTTCTGAGGCTGCCGCCATCATCGGCGAGGGCATCCAGGCCTTCACCGTTCCCGGCTCCGTCGCCGAGGACCGCAAGGTTGGTCTGGGCCACGGCAACCTGGGCGCTATGCTGCTCTCCGACGACACCGAGTGCTTCGCCTTCCTGGCCGGCCACGAGTCCTTCGCTGCCGCTGAGGGCGCTATCGGCCTGGCTCTGAACGCCAACAAGGCTCGCAAGAAGCCGCTGCGCGTTATCCTCAACGGTCTGGGCAAGGACGCCGCTCAGATCATCGCCCGCATCAACGGCTTCACCTACGTGAAGACCCAGTTCGACTACTTCACGGGCGAGCTCAAGGTCGTCGAGACCATCCCCTACTCCGATGGTCCCCGCGCCGCCGTCAACTGCTACGGCGCCGACGACGTCCGCGAGGGCGTTGCCATCATGTGGCACGAGAACGTCGACATCTCGATCACCGGTAACTCCACCAACCCCACGCGCTTCCAGCACCCCGTCGCTGGCACCTACAAGAAGGAGCGCCTCGAGGCTGGCAAGAAGTACTTCTCCGTCGCTTCTGGTGGCGGCACTGGCCGTACCCTGCACCCGGACAACA
>USCN01000136.1 GCA_900553165.1 uncultured Collinsella sp. | reverse complement strand
GTTTGGCCTGGGCGCCGAGATCGGCATCTCGACCCAAAAGCTCCACGCCCGCGGCCCCTTTGCCGCCGAGGCCCTCACTACCTACAAATACAAGCTCCGCGGCACCGGCCAGGTCCGTCCCTAAACCTGTTGCAAACGAAAAACCACCACAAAGGCGCCTGTCCCCTTTGCGGTGGTTATAGGTGGCGTGGGCGGTTAGGCCTGGAAGGTGTCGCGGTCGGGGGCGAAGGACTGCATGGCCGCGATGGTGCGGTCAAAGAGCTCGGGGAGCTCCCAGCCCAGCATCTCGGCACCCTGCGTAATCACGTCACGCGAGCAGCCGGCGGCAAAGCGTTTGTCCTTGAACTTCTTCTTGAGCGACTTGGTCGTAAAGTCCATGACGCTCTTGCTCGGGCGCATGATGACTGCAGCGCCGATTAGGCCGGTGAGCTCATCGCAGGCAAACAGGATCTTTTCCATCTGCAGCTCGGGTTTGGGCAGCGAGGTGTTGAAATCGGACGTGTGCGTCTGGATGGCGCGAATGAGCTCGGGAGACGCACCTTCGCCCTCAAGAATCTCGGCAGCATAGATGGTGTGGTTCATGGGGTCGTCCTCATGCTCCTCCCAATCCAGGTCGTGCAGCAGACCGACGATGCCCCAAAACTCCTCGTTCTCGGGGTCGAACTCGCGCGCAAAGTAGCGCATAGTGCCCTCGACCGTCTCGCCATGGGTGATGTGGAACGGGTCCTTGTTGTGCTCGTTGAGCAGTTCGAACGCGCGGTCGCGGGTGATTCCGGCGGTAAGCGGCTCTGCCATAGGAGACTCCTTGTGCTCGTGGGTATCGATAAGAATGAATACTACTAGAACAAGAAAA
Organism: uncultured Collinsella sp.; assembly: GCA_900553165.1. GTDB lineage: Bacteria > Actinomycetota > Coriobacteriia > Coriobacteriales > Coriobacteriaceae > Collinsella. The sequence continues at coordinate 3,419 of USCN01000136.1, read as the reverse complement.
CCACCACAAAGGTGCCTGTCCCCTTTGTGGTGGTTTTTGGCGCGGATGGGTTAGTTGAGGGCGGCTCGGGCTAGGCGAGCTTCGGCGTCCTCCTCGGTGACGCCCAAGGCCACGGCGAATTCCTCGATGGAGCGGCGCTTGGCTTCCTTAAGTACGCGCATGTAGTAAGAGCTGGGCTTTTTATCTGCTTCCTCGGCCTGGCGAATGCGGTGCATCATGGTCTTTGCCACGCGGACCGTCTCGGGCGCGCCCAGCTTGAGCTGCTGCTTAAAGTGCGTCTCCTCAAGCGAGCTGTTGCGCTCGGTAAAGGTGTCGCACTCCAGCTCGTCGTAGTGGCTCAGCAGGTGCTCGGCATCTTGCTGCGAGATGGCAGCGTGCAAACGGTCGGCCTGCGCCACGGGGTACATAAGGATCGTCTGCGCATGTCCCTGCTTGGTCTCGAGCAGCAGCATGGGCTGCGGTGTGTCGTCCCTAAAACCGACGACGGTGCAGACTCCCTGACCCGGATGAATGACGTGTTGACCGATTGAGAACATGCTACCTCCAACTTATACGAATTTGCGTATGTCTAGAATACCACGCTGACGTGCGGAAACCCTTACTTTATGCAGGAAAAGCACACAACTCCGATAGGTAAGAGTATTCGATAAAAGACACAGCTCATTCACACCTTTATGCATTTTCAACGCGTGCATAATCTGCAGGCAGACCGGCATCTTTGAGTGAGTCCATACAAGCTGTAGTCAATTTTGTGCATATGCAATTTCGATTGGCTTTACCCTGCGACAGTGCCCCTCGCTTGTGATAGAGTGCTACAAACTCTGGCTTTTGCCCTACGAGTGACCAAGAGCTCGGGGGCTTTAACACAAGGAGGATCTATGCCCGAGAAGATTGAAGAGCTGGTACGCGCTGCGCTTGCTGCGGCCCAGGAGGCCGGCGACCTTTCCGCATTTGAACTTGACGATTGCGCTATCGAGCGACCGGCTGACACTTCTCATGGCGAGTGGACCTCCACCATGGCCCTGAAGTCCGCCAAGCTGGCTCACTGCGCCCCGCGCAAGATCGCCGAGGCCATCGTTGCCCATATGCCCGAGGACCCCGCGATTGAGAAGGTCGAAATCGCAGGCCCCGGCTTTATCAACTTCTACCTCTCCGTTGCCGTCAAGAATGCCATCTTTGGCGAGGCTCGCGAGAAGGGCATGGACTTCGCTAAGTCCAACGTCGGTGGTGGCCTGAAGACCCAGGTCGAGTTTGTTTCCGCCAACCCCGTCGGCCCCATGCACATCGGCCACGGCCGCTGGGCCGCGCTGGGCGACTCGCTCTGCCGCGTCATGGACCACGCCGGTTACGACATCCAGCGTGAGTTCTACATCAACGACCACGGCTCTCAGATGAACACCTTCGGCAACTCCATCAGCACGCGCTATATGCAGCTTGCCGACATCATCGCCAAGCAGGGCGTTGATGTCGAGGAGGCTCACAAGCTGCTGATCGCCGACCGTGACGCCTTTGTTGCCGACGAGAACGACGAGCACCCCGAGACCCATCCGTATCAGGACAACTTTGCCGAGACTCTGGGCAAGGACTCCTACGGCGGCGACTACATCATCGACGAGGCCGCCGAGTTCTGGCGTACTGACGGCGACAAGTGGGTCAATGCCGATCCGCAGGAGCGCATGGAGAGCTTCCGCGAGCGCGGCTATGTGAAGATGGTCGACAACATGCGCGACCTCTGCCACGCCGTCAATTGCGACTTCGATCGTTGGTACTCCGAGCGCTCGCTGTACGTGAAGGACACCGAGGGCGAGACCGCCGGTACCTCTGCCGTCGACCGCGCTTTTGAGAAGCTCGACAAGATGGGCTACCTCTACACCAAGGACGGCGCCCTGTGGTTCCGCTCCACCGACCTGGGCGATGACAAGGACCGCGTCCTGATCAAGTCCGACGGTGAGTACACCTACTTCGCCTCCGACGTTGCCTATCACTGGGATAAGTTCCAGCGCGTCGACCACGTCATCGACATCTGGGGCGCCGACCACCACGGTTACATCGAGCGCGTCCGCTGCGTCTGCGACGCTCTGGGTTACCCCGGCAAGTTCGAGGTTCTACTGGGCCAGCTCGTCAACCTGCTGCGTAACGGCAAGCCCGTCCGTATGTCCAAGCGCAAGGGCACCATGGTGACCCTGCAGGAGCTCGTCGACGAGGTCGGCTCCGATGCCGCTCGCTACACGCTCATCTCCAAGAGCTCCAACCAGATGGTCGACTTCGACATTGAGGCCGTTAAGAAGCGCGACAACTCCAACCCGGTCTATTACGTGCAGTATGCTCACGCCCGCGTGTGCTCCATCCTGCGCCGTGCCGCCGACGTTACCGCCGAGCAGGCCGACGAGATGGGCATGAAGGCCGTTGCCGCCAAGGCCATCGGTGAGAACGTCGATTACTCGCTGCTGACCGACCCGACCGAGCTCGCCCTTTCGCGCAAGCTCAATGAGCTCACCGACCTGATCGCCAGCTGCGCTCGCGATCGCGCCCCGTTCCGTCTGACCCACTTTGCCGAGGAGCTCGCCGGCGACTTCCACAGCTTCTACGCTGCCTGCCAGGTTCTGCCGAGCGAGGGCCGTCCCGTCGACCCCGAGCTTTCGCGCGCCCGTCTGGCAGCTTGCGACGCTGTCCGCGTGACGCTCGCCCTGGTGCTTACCCTCGTTGGCGTTTCCGCGCCCGAGCAGATGTAATCTGCGGGTCATTTGACCGTGTAGGTTTGGTTTAACTGAGCCCTATAAGCCCGATCTCCTACGGAGGTCGGGCTTTTTTCGCAAACGCCGACGTATTGATGAATTTGGAACTGCTGGAAATACGAAACTATGCCGGTTTACTACGATGAATTGAGGAATTCTAACCACGCCGGCTTTTTGCTAAAAAGTGCAAGGCATCTACCTGCGGTTTTAGTTCAACAAGTTTCGGAGTGGTCGCGGTTGAGCGATTCATCGTAGTAAACCGCCATAGTTTTGGCGGAGGCAGTCAGATTTGTGGGTGGCAAACAAATAGTGTCCCTTTTGACTAGTCGGTTGATTTCCGATCTCAGCCGAACACATTGAGCAAATAGGCCGTTCCCGCAGCTAGCCGAACGCCCCCGAGGTCCCATCCGGGACCCGGGGGCGGCGTTTTCCCAGTTGAAGGAACGGTGGAGATGTGTTTCGATAGGTCCGGTGGCCATGCTCCGCCCGCCGCCCGGCACCTCTTCCCAGACTCAGCCGGACGGTCGGTCCGTCTATTCCGTTTTTCCTTCTAGGCTAGGCCAGCGGGGCATCGCCCCTCTCGGCGCGCGCCCTCTCGATGAGCCCCGGCGTCAGGTCGAGGTCGCCGAGTGCCACGTCCCCCACGCCGTAGGCGTCCAGCAGCGCCGCCGCGTCCTCCCCGAG
>USCN01000135.1 GCA_900553165.1 uncultured Collinsella sp. | reverse complement strand
CCACCGAGCCAGCACCTGCGCGTTTGCCGATTTCTCGCTTTCGGTCGAGCACGGGAGGCTGAGCTAATGGCGCGCACTGCCGACACGCCGGAGCTGGCGCGCAAACGTGCACGCGAGGCCCAGATGGTGTCGCAGATGATTGCGCTGTGGTGCCGCGGGCATCATGGCGGCGGGCATGCGGTCGAACAGGCTGGCGACGATGAGCCCGCGCGCGTGAAGCTCGGCCTTCGGACCATTACGCTCTGCCCCGAATGCGCCGAGCTGCAGAAATACGCCATCGCGCGCATTGAGCACTGCCCGCACATGGGCACCAAGACATTTTGCTCGGCCTGTCCTTCGCATTGTTACCGGCCTGCCATGCGCGAGAAGATCCGCGAGGTCATGCGCTGGTCGGGACCGCGTATGATCCGCTATCGCCCCATCACCGCCGTGAGGCACGCGATGGTAACAGTGCAGGCCAAACGCGTGGCGGCACGAAGCAAGTAGTCGCCGGCGCCGGCACGCGCCGCCTGCCCTTTCCAGTCGGTTTCGACTTGCAGCGTTCCCGCCGCGCCGAGGCTGTGCCATTACAATGAAGCGGATTCGCCAAATGCAAAGGAGCCGCCATGTCCGCTTGCCCGCTGGTCGATTGTCACACCCACACCTCGTTTTCGGATGGCCATGCCTCGTTTGAGGACAACGTCCGCGCTGCTGCCGCCGCCGGCTGCCGCGTTATGGTCTCGACTGACCACCTCACCCTGCCCGCCAGCATGGACGCCAACTGCGAAGTGCAGGTTGTCGAGGGCGACCTGACGGCGCATCGCCTGGCGTTTGAGGACGCCCGCAGGCTTGCCGCGCAAATCGCGCCGGAGCTTGAGCTTATCTATGGCTTTGAATGCGACTGGTACGAAGGTTGCGAGCCTTTGGTTGAGGGCTGGTCCGCGGGTGCCATAGTGCGCTTGGGCAGTGTGCACTGGATTGGCGACCCGGGCGATATCATGGCCGGCGCTGCGGGTACGGCGGGAACGGAGGGCGTCGCTCGCCCTGATACGCCCGATTCGCTCTGCGGCTGGATCGACGACGACACCAACCTGCATGTTTGGGAAAACCTGGGCGTGCGCGGCGTGTGGGAGCGCTACGTCGACGACTGGTGCCGTGCTTGCGAAAGCTCACTCAACTTTGATGTAATGGCCCATCCCGACCTGGTCATGCGCTTTTCGAAGGAAGGCTTTGCGCCCGACTTTGACCCCGCGCCGTTTTGGCAGCAGATGGCCGAGTGCGCCCATGACACGGGCCGGCGCGTTGAGGTCTCGACCGCCGCACCGCGCAAGGGCCTCGATGACTACTATCCCGCGACCGGATTGCTGCGTTGCTTCGCCCACGCCGAGGTGCCAATCACCTTTGGCTCGGACGCACACCGCGCCTGTGACATCTGTTGGAATATCCGCGAAGCGCAGGCCCACGCCTACGACTGCGGTTATCGAACCTTCGACATCCCCCACCCCACCGGAGAATGGGAGTCCACGCCCCTCGCCTAAGATTAGTCGTTGGGGACGTTCTTAAACGACTAGTGGCGGCGGGCATTGAGTTCGCCGGCCAGTTCGTCGAGGGTGATGCCGTAGCGTTCGAGTGTCACGAGCAAGTGATAGATCAGGTCGCCGGCCTCGTAGCGAATGTGATCGTGGTCGTTATCCTTGCAAGCCATGATAACCTCGCTCGCCTCCTCGGCAAGCTTCTTGAGCAGCTCGTCCTCGACATCGGTCAGCAGACGGGCGGTATAGCTCTCCTGCGGCGACGCATCGCGACGGCCGTGAATCACCTCAGCAAGGCCGGTCAAGGTCTCGCCGATATTTCCCGGCTGCACGTTAGCGGTTCTGACTCCCATGGTTATTTCCTCTCGTTACTGCAGCGTAAAGTAGGTACCGGCCTCATCGAACCGAGGCTTTGCACCCTTCTTCCCAAAGAACCCATCGATGACGGCATGGGCCTCATCGAGCCTTTCTTTCTCGGTCTCGAGCCAAAGCGACTGTGCCCCGCAGGCATCGGTCAGATGCACGCGGCACGGCACGCCCGCACGGAGGAGCTCGGCGTTACAATCGGCGACTTCGAACGGCGTCACGACCCTCATCGCGCTCCCCCTTCCACGCGCTTAAAGAAGCAGGTACGGTTGCCGGTGTGGCAGGCCGGACCCGGCGAGTCGACCTTGACCAGCAGCGTATCGCTATCGCAGTCGGCCCAGAGTTCCTTGACCTCCTGCATATTGCCGCTCGTCGCGCCCTTGTTCCAGAGCTCTTGGCGGCTGCGGCTCCAAAACCACGTGGTGCCGGTCTTGAGCGTCAGCCCCACCGATTCCTCATTCATCCAAGCAACCATAAGCACCTCACCGGTGTCATACTGCTGAACCACACAGGGAATCAGCCCGCGGGCGTCGTATTTAAGATCAGCAGCTTCTACTACCTCAGTCATCATTTCTCCCAAGTAATAACAGTAAGCCCCACAGGTCGGCGAGGGTTGTCCAGGTGCCGCAGGTTGCCGCGAAAGAGGAGCGACGCGTACTTTGGTACGCGAGCGACGGTTTGAGCGGCAAGATGCGGTGCCTGGGCAAGCCGCAGCGCTAGAAGTCCAACCTGACAGGGATGCCCTGCGAGGCCATGTACTCCTTCACCTGGCGAATGCTGAAGGTTCCAAAGTGAAAGACGCTGGCCGCCAGTACGGCGTCGGCTTCGCCCTCGATCACGCCCTCGGCAAAATGCTCGAGCGTGCCCACGCCGCCGCTCGCGATGACGGGGATTGGCACCGCGCGCGCCACGGCGCGGGTGAGCGCCAGGTCAAAGCCAGCCTTGGTGCCGTCGCGATCCATACTGGTCAGCAGAATCTCGCCGGCGCCGCGACGAGCCGCCTCCTCGGCCCATGCCACTGCATCGATACCCGTGGCGTTGCGGCCTCCTGCGGTAAAAACCTCCCACTTGTCGGCATCCGGCTGCCCAGGCAGGCCGACGCGCTTGGCATCGATCGCCACGACCACGGCCTGGCTGCCAAACGCCGCGGCAGCTTGGCTGATCAGCGACGGGTCACGCACGGCGGCAGAGTTGAGCGATACCTTGTCGGCACCGGCCGCCACCATGGTTCGCATGCCCGCCAGGTCGCGGAAACCGCCGCCCACGGTATAGGGAATAGCGAGCTCCTCGGCCGCGTGCGCCGCCATCTCGATGGTCGTCGCGCGGTTGTCGCTCGTAGCGGTAATGTCCAGGAAGACGACCTCGTCTGCACCCTCGCGGTCGTAGGCACGGGCAAGCTCCACCGGATCGCCCGCATCGCGCAGGCTCACAAAGTTGACGCCCTTGACCACACGGCCGTCCTTGACGTCTAGACAGGGAATCACGCGCTTGGTAAGCATGGGCTACTCCTCCCCTCGGGCGGCGGCCAACGCCTGTACCAGCGTAAAGTTGCCCTCGTAGAGCGCACGGCCGGTGATGGCACCTTCAATCGCGCCCTCGCCCACCGCGGCGAGCGCGCGGATGTCGTCGAGCGTCGAGATGCCGCCCGAAGCCACGACAGGAAATCCCGCGACCTCGGCCACATGGCGATACGCCGCCACATCGATGCCCGTCTGCATGCCATCGCGCGCGATGTCGGTATACACCAGATGCTTAAAGCCCAGCTCGGAAAGCTGCGCCACGGCATCGTCGAGCGCCACGCCCGCGCCGTCGCGCCAGCCATTCACCTTGACCTGACCGTCGCGCGCGGCAATATCTGCCACCAACAGCTCGCCAAAGCCTTGGGCTGCCACCTCGGCAAAACCCGGCTCAGTCACCAGCACGGTGCCCAGTGCGATGCGGCGTGCACCGTAGCCGGCCAGCTCGTCGATGCGCGCGAGCGAGCGGACACCGCCGCCCACGTCCACGGACAGGCCGTCGACGCCGCAGATAGCCTTAATCGCCGCCGAGTTGGCAGCGCACGCGTCCTCGTCCTCGCCAAAGGCAGCGGACAGGTCGACGACATGCACCCAGTTCGCGCCCTGCTCGGCAAACGAGCGGGCGACGGCGACGGGGTCGTCGGAATATACCTTGCAGCGGCTGCGGTCGCCGCGCTCCAGGCGCACGACCTTGCCGCCGATCAGATCGATTGCGGGAAACAGGATCATCGGCCGGCCTCCTCGACGATGTTGACGAAGTTCTTAAGGATGCGCTGCCCCAGCGCCGAGGATTTCTCGGGATGGAACTGGCAACCCCACACGTTGCCGTGGCGCACAATGCACGGGAAGCTCCGCGTATAGTGCGTGCGAGCCAAGACGTCGGCGGCATCGGCATCGTCTGCCACCGCGTAGCTGTGGGTGAAGTACATGTTGGCACCCTCGGCAAAACCGGCGAGCAGCGGGTCGG
>USCN01000134.1 GCA_900553165.1 uncultured Collinsella sp. | reverse complement strand
CCCAAGGTGTCCATGCGTTCGGATCGCGCATTTTTGTCCAGCTTACAGCTGGACTCGGCCGCGTGGGCAGCCCGCAATGCCTCATCACGCAAAAGAGGTTTCCGGTCTCGGCGAGTTTCTTGCCTAACTACTACATCCCCGCCATTCCATGCATACGCCTCTCGGACCAAAAGCTGCGCCGTATCGTAAACAATATCGGCCAGGCGGCGGCCGATGCCCATGCCATGGGCATCGATGGCGTCTATTTGCACGGGCACGAAGGTTATCTTATCGAGCAGCTCGGAAACCCCGCCTTTAACCATCGCAAGCTCGGACGTTATGCCGATTGGCGTCAATTTGGCCTCGATATGGTCAAAGAAATCCGTCGCCGCGTTGGGCCTGACTACCCCATCATGTACCGCATCGACCTTTCGCTTGCACTCGAGGAAACCTATGACGAGCAGGTCATGAATTCGACCTATCTGGGACGTATGCGCGGCGGCCGCACGGTCGAACAGACCCTGTGTTATATGGAAGAGCTCGTGGGGGCGGGAGTAGACATCTTTGACGTCGACCTGGGTTGCTATGACAACTGGTGGATGCCCCACCCGCCTGCGAGCATGCCCGCAGGCTGCTTCGTTCCCGTGGCGCGCGCCGTTCGGGAGCGCTTTGCCGCCGACAATATCCGCTCCAATGCCGGCCTTCCCGTACCCGTTGTCGCGGTGGGTAAGTTGGGCTACCCCGACATTGCCGAACGCACCCTTCGCAATGGCGACGCCGATATGATCATGCTGGGACGCCCGCTGCTTGCGGATCCCGAGTGGCCCAACAAGGCGTACGCCGGTCGCGTGGCAGATGTTCGTCCCTGCATCGGATGCCAGGAAGGATGCCTCAACGAGTTTGTCGAAGGGGGTCACCCGCAGTGCGCCGTCAATCCACGCTGCAGCTTTGAATACCTCATGCCCCAGACACCCGCTCCCGCCATAGAACCCAAACGCATAGCGGTGATAGGAGCCGGACCCGCCGGGATGGTCTGTGCGCTAATCGCCGCACGTCGTGGCCACGACGTAAAGCTCATCGACGCCGAAGATGAACTTGGAGGAAAACTCCTCTCCGCCAGCGCCGCCCGGATCAAGTTCGACCTCGATAATTACCGATCATATCTTGTTCGACAGGTGCGCGAGCAGGCAGAAAAACCCAACGGGAACCTGACACTCAAACTTGGACGGGCAGCACGCGCCGAAGATCTTGCAAAAGCAGGCTTCGACGCAATCGTGTGCGCGACAGGCACTTCCAATGCGATACCGCCCATCCCCGGCCTTACGGAGCTTGCAGCATCGGGCCATGCCGTGCAGGCAACGCAGCTACTGCGCCAACCCGCGCTGCTTGGCAATGCCAAAACCGTCGCCATCATTGGCGGAGGGGCCGTGGGCTGCGAGGTTGCCCAATGGCTCACCGTCGAACACGGCATACCACAGGTCAGCATAATTGAAATGCTGCCTCACATGATGCAAGGCGCCTGCACGGCAAATCGTGGCCACCTACTCCATGCGCTCAGGGGACGCAATGTGCGGCTCCTCAATATGACACGCGTCGAGCGCGCGGAGGTCGGCGGCATGCGCGAGTCTGGAGCCCCAGCGAGGTGCGCGCGTCTCCACTTGAGTCGCAACTGCCACAAAAACGTTCCCGACCCCTACATCTCGTGGTCACCGGTCTTGCCCGAGAACGTCGAAAACCCGCTTGCACCCAAAATCGGCAACGACTGGAAGCCGCTCGAGCTAACCTGCGACCTGGTAATCATTGCCTGCGGCGGACACCCCGACGACGCACTGTTCTACAAACTGCAGCAGACGCATGCCGCAGACGAGCTGCATAACATCGGCGATGGGTTTGCACCCGGCCGTGTGCTCGAAGCGGTCCGCGCGGCATACCGACTCGGCACCAATATCTAACACGAAAGGATGGGCTCACAGATGAACCTGACCTCCCAACAACAAGCCCTGCTCGACGGCGCCAAGGGCCCCGCCATGGCCAAAGTAGTCAAGACCCTCGTTATGTACGGCGAGTGCTTTGGTGCCGAGCGCATGGTTCCCGTGACCGGCGCAAACGGTCATCTTGTCACAAGTTTTGGCCTCTCCATGCTCGGTCCAGTCTATGACCTTATGGATGAGTTGTTGAAAGACGGAGTCCTGTCCGGCCAGTCATTCTCGGTCGACCCGAGGCCTCTCGACCCCGCCGTCCCGGCCAACCCGCTGCAAAAGCTGCTGTTCAAGATTATGTATTCCAAACAAGGCGATTATGAGGCACAGCTGCGCAGCATGGGCCTATTGGACAGCGATGCTTTCAGCTGCACCTGTTACCAGCCCGAAGTTGGCAATCGACCCCAGCGTGGCGACATCCTAAGCTGGGCAGAAAGCAGCGCCGTGGTCTTTGCCAACTCCGTGTTGGGCGCCCGCTGCAATCGCAACTCCGGCATCATCGAGATGTTCGGCTCAATTGCCGGCTTTGTCCCGGAATTCGGCCTGCTCACCGACGAGGGCCGCAAGGCGACCTGGATCATCGAAGTCGACTGTAAGCGCAAGCCCGAAGCGCAAGTGCTTGGCAGCGCCATTGGCATGAAGGTGATGGAGGACGTCCCTTACATTAAAGGCCTCGACCGTTGGCTTGGCCGCGAACTCACGCCCGACACGCAGGACTACCTTAAGGACATGGGCGCCGCCAGCGCATCGAACGGCGCTGTCGGGCTCTACCACGTAGACGGCATCACGCCCGAAGCCGTCGAGCAAGGCGAACAGCTCATAGCACCAGACGCCCAAATCTATCGCATTGACGACGCCGAGCTGGAACACATCCGCTCAAGCTACCCCATTATGTGGAAGAACCCGGGCGCGCGCCCCAAGCTGGCCTTCATCGGCTGCCCCCATCTCTCGTCTGCACAACTCGCCCACTGGGCAGACGCCATCTGCGATGGGCTGAGCGCCTCCGGCAACTGCCGCGTGCAAGTACCCACCGTGCTGACCGCCGCCCCATCTGTGGCAGACGCCTTCCGCAAGACTGCGGCATACAGACGTCTCTCGACTACCGGCGCCGTCGTCTCGAGCATCTGCCCGCTTATGTACACCAACAACCCGCTGTGCGGCAGCATGCCCATCATCACCAACTCCAACAAGTTGCGTACGTACTCGGCATCGCGCTACTACACCGACGACGAGGTGCTCGCCTACGTCACCACCGGAAAACCAATCAAATAGGAAGGCGACTCCTCATGAAAAAAATCTTTCACGGCCGCGTCGTTGTCCCCGGAACTGCCCACGCCAAGGCACTTGTCTCTCACGGAGGGCTCAACACACTCGCATCGTTTCAGAAGGCACTGATGTTTGGCGACAAAAAGGCCACATGTTCCGACCAAAACAATCCCGACTTGTACGGCAAACCTTTGGCAGGATGTGCCCTGTGCCTACCGCAGACTATCGGCTCCACCACAGGTGGCATGGTGCTCTTCTGCGCCACCAAAATGGGCCGCCAACCCGCATGCCTGCTGTTTTCCAAACCCATTGACAGCCTTGCCGCCGCTGGCGCGATCCTCTCGGGTGTGTGGACCGACACCCCCATGCCCACCATTGACAACCTAGGCGATGAATTTCTCGATGCCGTGTCGACGGGCGACGCCATCACCGTGGCCGAAGACGGCACGGTCATCGTCGGCTAAGGCTATCCGACCCGCCGCCCGCAGATGAACAACGTGTTTCGCCGTTTCCCACGCGCGGTGCGGGCGATAATCTTGACGTATTCGATATACAACACGAAAGGAGTCCCACCATGGGAGCATCGGTATCGGTCGCACAGGGCGCGCCTCTTGATGCAGGCACCTACAAGGCAGACGAGGCAGCCGTCGAGCGCTTTTGCGAATTGCTGCGCATCCCCACCGTTTCGCGTGAGAACATCGCCGAGCGCGACGATGAGCCCTTCAACCAGTGGATTCCCACGCTTCAGCGACTTTATCCGCATTTCTTTAAAGTCGCCGAGCTTACACGCGTCGACGATTTCGGCATGCTCCTGCGTTGGCCTGGTGCCGATTCCGCCTTGGACCCCATCGTCATGATGGCGCATCAGGACGTCGTGCCCGTCGAGGGGCAAGACTGGAAGCATGATCCCTTTGGAGCCGAGATCATCGACGGCGAAATCTGGGCCCGCGGCTCACTCGACACCAAGTGCATCGTCTCTGCTTTCCTCGAGGCCGCCGAGCACCTCATCGATCAGGGCTTCGTTCCACCGCGCGATGTCTGGTTCTTCTCGAGCGATGGCGAAGAAATCGCCGCGCCTACTGCAACCCATGCAGTGCAGTGGCTTCGCGAGCACAACATCCATCCCTATATGGTGCTCGATGAGGGA
>USCN01000133.1 GCA_900553165.1 uncultured Collinsella sp. | reverse complement strand
GGTCGCGGGCCGGTCGAGTGCGACTTGATCGCGGGCATTCTAGCTGACCTGGAGCGCGAGGGCTTTTGCCGAGCCGAGGACGATCGTTGGTTGAGTGTGTAGCCCGCTCAAATCTGAAGAACGGGATTGTAAGGTTTAAATTCTCGGCTTGAGGGGCATCCTAAAGACGAGGCCGCTCGGAGCCTACGGGCGGCATGCGTTGAAGGGAAGTACACCTATGGATTTTGAGAACTCCCAAACCAAGAAGAACCTCGAGACCGCTTTTGCCGGTGAGTCCCAGGCACACACCAAGTATCGCTACTATGCCTCTAAGGCCAAGAAGGATGGCTACGTTCAGATCTCGAATATCTTTGCCGAGACGGCTGGCAACGAGTCCGAGCACGCCAAACTGTGGTTTAAATATCTGCACGACGGCGCCGTTCCGGGCACTCTGGACAACCTGCGCGACGCCGCCGCGGGCGAGAACTACGAGTGGACCACGATGTATGACGAGTTTGCCAAGACCGCCGAGGAGGAGGGTTTTGCCGAGATCGCCGAGAAGTTCCGTGGCGTCGCCGCCGTCGAGAAGGCCCACGAGGAGCGCTACAACAAGCTCGTCGAGCGCATTGAGTCGGGCGAGGTGTTTGAGCGCGAGGGCGTAAAGGTGTGGAAGTGCCTGAACTGCGGACATCTGCACGTTGGTGCCGAGGCACCTGAGGTGTGCCCGGTGTGTAACCACCCCAAGGCGTACTTTGAGGAGCAGGTGGTGAACTACTAGCGCTTGGCGCTGGCTGCTGCGGAGCGCAGGGCGGGGAAATACCTTTCCCTCTCGCTCACGGCTTCGCAGAGTCGCGCGAGGCAAAGGTATTTCCCCGCCTTGCGCTCCGGCGTTGGGTCGTCGCGTGCTCGATACAGAAAAGCTGATAAAAAAGGTTGTGTGCCGCCCCTTTTTGGGGCGGCACGTTTTTGTGGGGTCCCGGTCTCCACAGTTTTCGTCAAGCTATTGGTTAGATTTTGGTCAGTTGGCGTAAGGGTGGAAGGCCAAAAGATTGTTGGCGAAAAAAGCTCAGAGAAAGTGCTGGTAGGGGAGTTGTTGAGCTTTTCGACAGCTTTTGAGCAAAAGAAACTTTGTGGCTATTGCCGGCGATTGCGTTGTCGCGGTCATGGCGGTGCGGGATGCTGGTCGTAAGCGTCGAATGCTCCGATTTTGGAGGCCAGCATGGATCTGTTTCTTGAGACTCCGCTGCAACAAGCTGAGCGCATGCTGCGTCAGCAGCAACGACTCATGGAGATGCAAATGCAAGGGGTTGCCAACCAGGCGCCCGTGCAAAACGTCGTGCCCGCTGCTGTACCTGCAGCTGTGCCCGGGTGTGAATCGGCGCCAGAGGCCTATTCCGTACAGCAAGATTCATATGCGCAGGAGCTCGCGTTCGACAAGCATCGTGCGCGTCGCCGTCGCTGGGCCCAGCGCCTGCGTACGTTGGCGATGATCGTGCTCATCCCGTTGGGGCTTGCGGCCATCTTTCTGGCGTCGTATGCCCTCACGTGCATCCTCAACGGTGCATCGCCCAACGAGGTGCTCCAACATCTAGCGGCCCTGGGCCAGCGCCTAGATGACGTCATAACAACCATCCGCGCCGGCTGGGAGAGTTAGCGTTTTAGCGTCCGCGGCTCTAAGAGAAATTTGTCTGCAAGGCAGTGAGTGATCCGTGTGTGTGGCGGGGTAAGATTGATCGCGGTTTTGATTGATGATCGATTGGGTTTGTTGGGCGGAGTTTATGTCTGCAATTGATATTGCACTTATTGTGATTGCTTTGGTGGCGGTGGGGGTCGCTGCGGCCTGTGCCCTGCAGCTCAAGGGCCTTCGTGCCGAGTTGCGGGAGCGTGGCGACAGTAGCGCGGAAACGCTGGCAGCACTCGAGCAGGCCAACAACGCGCTCGATGCCCTGAACGTCGCGCTGGCCGAAACACGCCGCACGGCCAATGCCATCGCGCAGCAGCAGACGACCGATGCGGCCGTGGAGCAGCAACGTTACCTGGCCATCGCACGCGAGTTCTCGCAAGCTGGTGACCGGATGGATGACCTGCGCCGTGAGACGGCCCAACAGCTCGGCGCCAATCGCGAGGGCATCGAGCATCGCCTGGACAAGGTGCGCGAGACGGTCGATGCTCAGCTGGGCGCCATCCGCAAAGACAACAACGTGCAGCTCGATCAGATGCGTGCGACGGTGGACGAGAAGCTCTCTCGCACGCTCAACGACCGTCTGTCTGCATCGTTTAAGCAGGTGAGCGACCAGCTCGAGGCCGTGTACAAGGGCCTGGGCGACATGCAATCTATCGCCACTGGCGTGGGCGACCTTAAGCGCGTGCTGGGTAACGTCAAGGCGCGCGGCATTTTGGGCGAGGTGCAGCTGGGCGCGATCCTGGCGGATATCCTCACACCCGATCAGTATCTGGAAAACGTTGCCACCAAGCCCGGCGCCTCGGAGCGTGTTGAGTTTGCCGTCAAGCTGCCGGTAGACGAGGGCGACCCCGTACTGCTGCCGATTGACTCCAAATTCCCGGGCGACGCGTACGAGCATCTGCTCGATGCCCAGGAGTCGGGCGACGCGGATGCCGTCGCCGCCGCGCGCAAGACGCTTGACGCTATGGTCAAGCGTGAGGCAAAGGACATCTGCGAAAAGTATCTGAGCGTGCCCGTGACCACCAACTTTGGCATCATGTTCGTTCCGTTTGAGGGGCTGTACGCTGAGGTCGTCAGCCGCCCCGGGCTTATCGAGACCCTGGGCCGCGACTATCATGTCAACGTTGCCGGCCCTAGCACCATGGCGGCCATTCTCAACAGCCTGCAGATGAGTTACCAAACGTTTAAGCTGCAAAAACGCACCGACGATGTACTGCGCGTGCTCTCCGCTGTCAAGGCCGAGCTGCCGCGCTATCAAAAGGCGCTGCGCCGCGTCCAGCAGCAGATCGAGACCGCGGGCAAAACGGTCGAGGGCATCATTACCACGCGCACCAACGTCATGGAGCGCAAGCTCAAGGACATCGACGCGCTGGAAGACGCCGACCAAGCCGATGAGATCTTGGGGCTCACGCCCGCGGGCTTTCCCACAGACCAAGAAGACGAGGACTAATTGCAACAAGACGGCGGGGCGCCGGCGCAAACGCGGATGCCCCGCTGCTTTTCGCATCGTGCTTGCCTGAAGTGCGCTTCAATGTGCAACAATGGCGTTTCGCCCTATCAGACGCGAAAGGAAGCCCATGTCTCAGAGAAGCACCAGCCCGCTCAAACGCTCCACCGTGCGCCGCACGCTACAGCGTTTTTGGGATGTCACGCGCACGCAGCCGCTGATTGTCTTTCTCTCGGTGTTCTCGTCGGCGGGCTACATCTTTTTGCTGACGTTTGCCAATACCTATGTGATGGCCCTCATTGTCGACCGCGTTCAAGCCGGTCCCGTGGCGGGTGACCAGGTGTTTGAGGTCTTCGGTCCCTACATTCTGGCGCTCGTGCTCGTCAACCTGGTGGGCCAGATCCTCTCCAAGCTGCAGGACTACACCGTCTACAAGCTCGAGATCGCGGG
The DNA here is from genome assembly GCA_900553165.1 of uncultured Collinsella sp. GTDB lineage: Bacteria > Actinomycetota > Coriobacteriia > Coriobacteriales > Coriobacteriaceae > Collinsella. The sequence continues at coordinate 830 of USCN01000133.1, read as the reverse complement.
CAACTATCACCTGGCGCGCCTGTGCTTTGACACACTCTCCAACCAATCCATGACATTCCATACCAGCCGCTTTGGCGGATCGCTTGTGAGCCAGACAAGCCGTTTTATGAGCGGCTACACCGGTCTGGTCGACGTGACGGTGTATTCGCTCATCCCCACCATCACCTCGGTCATCTGCACCGTGGCCGCACTCGCCCCGGTGGTACCGACGTTTACCGTGATCCTGGTGGGCATCATGGTCGTCTACATCGCGTTTGTCTGGCTTATGTACAAGCGCATCATGCCGCTTTCGGCCGCGACGTCCGCCGCACAGAACAAGCTCTCGGGCGTGCTCTCCGACGCGGTCACGAACATCTTGGCCGTCAAGACCTGCGGACGCGAGGACTTCGAACGCGATCTGTTCGACGCCGCCGATCGTGCCGCGCGCGACGCCGAGACGGTCTCGATGCACGCCATGATGCAGCGCAACTTTACGACCTCGGGCCTTATCGTCATCACCATGGCCGTGGTGAGTGCGTTCGTGGCGGGCGGCAACGCGTGGTTTGGCATCTCGGCCGGCTCGCTCGTCATGATTTTTACCTACACCTATAACCTCACCATGCGCCTGAACTACGTGAGTTCCATGATGCAGCGCATCAACCGCGCGCTGGGCGATGCGGCCGAGATGACGCGCGTGCTGGACGAGCCACGTTTGGTGGCAGACGACCCGGACGCCCCTGAGCTCAAAGTAACCGAGGGCGCGATTGATTTTGAGCACCTGAGCTTTGCGTACCGTGACGCTGCGGCGGGCGAGAACGTGTTCGATGACCTGACACTTCATGTGGCGGCGG
>USCN01000132.1 GCA_900553165.1 uncultured Collinsella sp. | reverse complement strand
AGAGGGTCATGCGCGACCCCGAGACCGCCGAGTACGCCGAGAGGGCCAGGGGGCGGGGAAAGAGCGACAGGGAGGTCATGAGGTGCCTCAAGCGCTACGTGGCCAGGGAGGCGTACCGGGCGCTGATGCGCCCGCACGAGATCAGGAGGCCCGAGGACGCCTCGGAGCTCGTGGCGGCCAGGCGCGCGGCGAAGGTCAGCCAGGTGAGGGCGGCGTCCATACTGGGCACCAGCGAGAAGTACATCTCGATGCTGGAGAGGGGCCAAAGGGAGCTCAAGCCCATAAGGAGGGCCTACGAGGCATGGGTCGAGGCCGGACTTCCGCTCGATTGGGACAGGCAAGCCTTCGAGGCCGAGCGCAAAATGGATTCTAAAAAACACCTTGCCAAATAGGAGCGCCACACATGGTCGAGGACGTTCTGAAAACTAAGCCCGGCCCCGCCGGACAGGCCACACTACTCGCAGAGCAGCTTAGCGATCTGGACGGCGTTGGTCGCCGCGCCCTTACGGATTTGGTCGCCGCAGCACCAGAAGGTAATACCGCGCGTGGCCTCGGGGTTCGAGATGTCGCGACGCACGCGACCGACCCAGATCAGGTCCTGGTCGGACGTATCCATCGGCATGGGGAAGCGATCGTGCGCATCCTCGGCGCTCATATCGTCAACCAGCTTCACGCCCGGAGCGGCAGCCAGCGCAGCACGGGCCTCTTCCACCGTGATGTCGCGCTCAAACTCGAGCGTAATGCTCTCGGAGTGCGAACGCAGCACAGGGACGCGCACGCAGGTGCAGTTCACGCGCAGCTCGGGCAGATGCATGATCTTACGGCCCTCGTTCTGCAGTTTCATCTCCTCGGAGGTAAAGCCCTCCTCCTTGACGCCGCCAATCTGCGGAATCAGGTTGCTCGCCAGCTGGGCGGCAAACGCGCGCGGCTCGGGAATCTCCTCGCCACGGCCCAGGGCGGCCAGCTGAGCCTCGAGCTCGGCCATACCGGGCGCGCCAGCGCCCGAAGCTGCCTGATACGTGGACACGATCATACGCTTCACGCCGGCAAGCTGGTGCAGCGGCCAGGTGGGAACCAGGCCGATAATGGTCGCGCAGTTGGGGTTGGCGATAAGGCCGTGATGCCATTTGATATCGTCGGCATTGATCTCGGGCACGACCAGCGGCACCTCGGGATCCATGCGGAAGGCGTGGCTGTTGTCGACCACGACGGCTCCGCGCTTGACGGCCTCGGGCAGCAGCTCCTTAGCGATATCGTCGCCGGCAGCGCCGAGCACGATGTCGCAGCCCTCAAAGGCCTCGGGGCAAGCCTCTTCGATCACGATTTGCTCGCCGCGGAACTCAACGGTCTTGCCCGCGGAGCGTGCGCTTGCCAACAGCTTGAGCTTGCCGACCGGGAACTCCTGCTCGTTGAGGCACTCGAGCATCTGGGTGCCCACGGCTCCCGTCGCGCCCAAAATAGCAACCGTGTACTGTTTCATGCTTCCCCCTTTAAAGGTTGTGGCTTTTGCCCGCACGCCGAGCAGGCCGATTATTGTTGCCAGTTTATACAAGAACGGGGCGGGCACGAAACCCGCCCCGTCGAAACGAAACCGAAACGAAACGCCCCGCCGTAGATTTTGAGGCAACTCCCAAAAATCTAGCGAGATAGCAGCTACTTGTGGAGCGCAGCCAGAGCGGGATCGACCGGCGCGGAAGCCTCCAGGTCGGAGACCTTCACAATGCCGTTCTCATCGGAGAAGGCACGGTAAATGGTCCGAATCGCTAGGTCGAAGTCCTTCTCCTCGACACCGATGATGATGTTGATCTCGTCGCAGCTCTGCGAAATCATACGCACGCTCACGCCGGCCTGGCCAAGCATGCCAAACAGATGGCCCGAGATACCTGCGCGGCCGCGCAGGTTACGACCGACGGTAGCGATAAGCGCCAGACCCTCAACGACCTCGATCTCGAGCGGCTCGACCTCCTGCTGGATGTCGCCCACAAGCGAGTACAGCGAATCGTGCACATCCTGCTCCTGCACCACGGCGCCAAAGCGGTCGACGCCGGTGGGCATATGCTCGACGGAAACGTCATAGCGCTCGAAGACCGAAAGCGCACGGCGCATAAAGCCAACGCGGGGCTTGGTGCGGTCGCGGGCCACGTTGATGGCGACAAAACCGCGCTTGCCGGTCACGCCGGTAATGATGGGCTCTGCCTCGCCCTCGTCAGCCGTCTCGCTAATGATGGTGCCGGGGTCCTGTGGCGCATTGGTGTTCTTGATGACCAGCGGAATGCCGGCCTCGCGCACGGGGAACACGGCCTCCTCGTGCAGGACACTCGCACCCATGTACGAAAGCTCGCGCAGCTCCTCGTAGGTAACGCGGGCGATGGGCTGAGCCTCGGGAACAATACGCGGATCGGCAGAATAGAAGCCCGAGACGTCGGTCCAGTTCTCATACAGATCGGCGCCCAGGCACTTAGCCAAGATCGAGCCCGAGATATCGCCGCCGCCACGATCGAGCAGCTTGATCTGGCCCTCACGCGTCGCGCCGTAGAAACCGGGCATAACAAAGCCGCCCTGCTGACCGTACTCCTGCACCAACTCGGAGGTACGATTCATGCTGAGCGTACCGTCGTGATGGAACGCCACAACCGTCGCGGCGTCCAGGAACGGTAAGCCCAGGTACTCGGCCATCAGGCGGGCGGTAAAGTACTCGCCACGGCTCACAAGCTCCTCGGTGGAGTAGCCGCCCGAGCGGGCGCGCTCGGCAAAGGCCGCGAACTCCTCACGGATGGGATAGGTGAGCTCCAGCTCGTCGGCAATATCAAAGTAGCGCTGGCCGATGTCCTCGAGCAGCTCCTCGCACGACACGTGGTACTTAACGTGCGCGTTAACCAGGTAGAGCAGGTCGGTCACCTTGGTGTCGCCCTTAAAGCGGCGACCGCAGGCGGAAACCACCACAAAACGGCGAGCCGGGTCGGCATCGACGATGGCCTTGATCTTCTTAAAGTGTTCGGCGTCGGCGACCGACGAGCCGCCAAACTTGGCAATCTTAATCATGGGCTGGAGGTTACCTTTCTAAAAAGCCTCTGCGAACCTATTTTGCGCGCTCTGATACCATGGTTTCACCGATTGGGACCAAGGCATCCGAGGAGCAGTGTTATATGGGAACTTATCATAGTACACGAGGACGCACTTTATCGTGCTCAAGTAAGGTGGCAATCCGCACCGGCATCGCTCCCGACGGGGGTCTGTTTGTCTCGGACGAGCTCGGCACCCAGCAGGTCGATATCAGCTCGCTTGCAGATAAATCGTACTTTGAAATCGCTCAAGATGTGTTGGGAATGTTACTGAATGATTACACGACCGAAGAAATTTCGGCGTGTGTCGACGAGGCATACCGCGGCACGTTCGCGAGTGAAGAGGTTACGCCGCTCGTCAAACTCGACGCTGCGCCGGGCGCTGACGCCCCTCAGACCTATGTGATGGAGCTCTTTGGCGGCCCCACGAGCGCCTTTAAGGACGTCGCCCTGCAGATGCTCCCCCGCTTGATGGCCCGCACTTCCGCCAAGGACGGCGGCGCCGAGCGCATCATGATCGTCACCGCCACGTCGGGCGACACCGGCAAGGCCGCACTTGCCGGTTTTGCCGACGCCCCGGGCACGGGCATCACCGTCTTTTATCCCGAGGGCAAGGTCAGCCGCGTGCAGAATCTGCAGATGTCCACGCAGGAGGGCGGCAACGTCGCCGTCTGCGGCATCCGCGGCAACTTCGACGACGCCCAGAGCGCCGTCAAGCGCATCTTTGCCGATAAGGAGCTGGCCGAGCGCCTTGAAGCCGCCGGCACGGTGCTTTCGAGCGCCAACTCCATCAACGTCGGGCGCCTGGTGCCGCAGGTCGTCTACTACTTTGCCGCCTATGCGCAGCTGCTGCGCGCCGGTGCCATCGAGGCCGGCAATGCCGTGGAGTTCTGCGTGCCGACCGGCAACTTTGGCGATATCCTGGCCGGCTACTACGCCAAGCGCATGGGTCTGCCCGTTGCCAAGCTCATCGTCGCGAGCGACAAGAACAACGTTCTGGCTGACTTCCTGACCACCGGCGTCTACGACCGCAACCGTCCGTTCTTCACGACCATCTCGCCGTCGATGGACATCCTCATCAGCTCCAACCTGGAGCGCATGCTGTACTTCCTGTCCGATGGCGACTGCGAGCTCGTTGCCGGCCTTATGGAGCAGCTGGCACAGACTGGTCGCTATGAGGTTCCCGCCGACCTGCTGGCAAAGATTCAGAGCGTGTTTGGCTGCGGCTGGGCCAGCGAGGACGAGGTCCGCGCCGCCATCAAGAGCTGCTGGGACGCCAACGGCTACGTGATCGACCCGCACACCGCCTGCGGCTATCACGTCTTTGAGCAGGTCGCCCCCGCCGA
>USCN01000131.1 GCA_900553165.1 uncultured Collinsella sp. | reverse complement strand
GAGACTGGCTGGCCTTCGACAGCCGAAGGATGCGTGAGGGCGGCGCGCAGCAACACCTTGTCATTGAACTCGTGACCCAGAATCTCCTGGGCGCGCGTAAGTCGTTCGGATAAAGCCAAGACTTAGGCCTCCTTGGCAGCTTCGATAGCGTCGACGGCGTCGGCGACAGAGTTGAGCGAGAGCAGGGTCTCATCATCGATCTCGAGGTCGAACTCGTCCTCGATAGCCGTAACCAGCTGCAGGCGTTCGAGCGAGTTGGCATCGAGGTCGTCAAAGGTGGTCTCATCGCTAATTTCGGCAACATCGACGCCCAGAACGTCAGCAGTGACCTCGGCGATCTTGTCGAAGATTTCGGAGCGGTCCATAGCGCTTCCTCTCATAGTGCATGAATACCAAAAGAATGGTACCGCCCGGGCGGTACCAAGACACGGTTCTGATTCTACCCCACGACGCACGCCCCGAGGCGCATAACGCCGCTGTTATAAAACGATGCCGTCCATGGAGTTGGCGACGTTCTCGACCAGTCCGGCACGTACGGCCTCAGCCGCCGCAAGCGTACCGTTTTTAACAGCCTCGACCGAGGTGGCACCATGGCCGATCAGGACAACGCCGCGCAGACCCAGCAGAATCGCGCCACCCTTGGCGTCACCCGAAAGCTTGGCCTTGATCTCGCGCATCTGCTGCTTCATGAGCAGCGCGGCGATCTTGGTGCCGAACGAGGACGTAAAGGCGCCCTTGAGCTCCTGCAGCAAGAACTTGGCAGCACCCTCGGTGGCCTTAAGGGCAATGTTTCCCGACATGCCGTCGGCAACGACGACATCGAAGTTACCCGAAGTAATATCAGTGCCCTCGCAGTTGCCCACAAAACCGGGGACGGCAGCATTCATAGCCGGGAAGCACGCCTTGGTAAAGTTGGAGCCCTTTTCGTCCTCGGTACCGTTACCAAGCAGGCCCACGCGGGGATGCTCGATGCCCAAGACGACGCGGGCATAGGCGCTACCCATCTGGGCAAAACGAACCATGTCGTCGACCTCGACATCGGGGTTGGCGCCCATATCGCACAGCACCGTCAGGCCGCCGGCGCGGTTGGGCAGCGCATTGGTCAGGCACGGACGTACCGGCTGCTTCTTACCCTCGGCCATATACCTAAAGGGCGTGACATAGGCAGTGGCGGCAGCGGTCATGGCACCGGTCGAGCCGGCAGAGAAGAACGCGTCTGCGTTGCCCTTCTTAATAGCACGGCAGGAAAGCACAATCGAAGACTTGCGCTTGGTCATCACGGCACGAATGGGATCGTCATCCATGGCGATAACGTCGGGAGCCTCCAGGGCTTCGACGCGCGCATGGGAGGCGGCAAAGGGATTGACGATTTCGGCAGGGCCGGCAGCCAGGACCTCGACATCGGGGTCCGCCGCAAGCGCGGCCTCGATACCATCGAGGACAACCTGGGGCTTCTCGTCTCCGCCCACAACGTCTACACAAACGCGAACGTTACTCATATACATGCTCCTTATACAAAAATGGCCGACTCATTGAGCCGGCCATTGTGGTTCCATTTGGAACGGCATCGTATCCAGAGTATACAGTTACTCGGTAACGATAACCTCGCGGTCCTTGTAGAAACCGCAGCTGGGGCATACGTGGTGCGGGAGCTTGACAGCGCCGCAACGGGGGCACGTGGACTGAGCCGCAGCCGAGATCTTCATGTTGGCGGAACGACGGGTGTGAGTGCGGATACGACCCTGCTTTTGTTTAGGTACGGGCATAGTGACCTTCCTTATGAACTATCCAGTGTGGCGATTACGCGCAAGTAGCGATACTACCACAGTTTTACTCGTCAAGCTTGAGATTCTTTAATGCTGCAAATGGATTTTCCGTGGCTTCGGCCCATTCGGCCTCTGCCTGGGCAGCACAATCGCATTGCTCGACGTTGAGATTACCACCGCAGACCGGGCAAAGACCGCGACAATCGGGCGTGCAGAGAACCACGAACGGCGTGTCCATGACGACCGCATCGTTGATGGGCTCGCCCAGATCGACGATGCGATCCTCGCCCAGCAGCTCGTAACCGTCCTCATAGGCCTCGGGATCCTCGGGCTCGTTAAAGAGGTAGAACTCCTCGATCTCGCCGGCAATGTCAAACGAAGCGGGCTCCAGGCAACGGTCGCACTCGCCGGTAGCGTGTGCACGGACCATACCCGTGAGCAGAACACCGGTGCCGGCATTGGTAAAGACCACGTCATAGTCAATACCATCTTGCAGCTGGTACTCCTTCTCGCCCACCGTGTAGGTGGCGACATCGACCTTACCGGTCAGCGGATACGAGTCTCCGGGAAACTCGAGCTGCTCGGAAAGATCGACGGTAACGCTCGGGAACTCAGCCATTACCACTGACCGTTCTGCTGGGCAGCACCCTCGTTGAGCTGCTGACGGCAACGGGTGACGGTGCCGGTCAGGCTCTTGAGGTTCTCCTCGAGGTGCGTAAAGACCTGCTCGGCGTAATCCTCGGCGGCATAGCGCGTCTCGCGTTCATACTGCTGGGCACGGTCGCGGATATCGTCAGCCTGCTGCTGCGCTAAGCGGACGATCTCCTGCTCACCGGCAATGGTGAGGGCCTGCTGCTGAGCATCGGCAATGATGGAATCGGCCTGAGCGGCGGCGGAAGCCATAAGCTCCTCGCGCTCCTTGAGGATACGGCGGGACTTCTGCCATTCCTCGGGATAGCTCATGCGGATCTCGTCGAGGATGTTAAAGAAGACGTCGGCGTCGATAACCTTCATCTGGGCGTTCTTGCCGAACGGCGTCTTAGCCTCTTCGATGAGCCCCTCGAGCTCGTCGACAAGACTCACAATCCTGTCGCCAGGAAAATTCTCGCCCGGCATCCGGTCTCCTTTCATAGGTAACATATCATCGTGTTAGTTTACCACATGCCACCAGGCATTAAAAAACGTCACGAAAAGCGATGTTTGAGCGCCTTGACCACGTTGGACGGAACAAAATTAGAGACGTCGCTACCGAGCGAGGCAATCTGGCGAACAACCGAGCTCGAGATATAGCCGTACTGCGGCGCACTCATGACAAAGATGGACTCCAGCTCGCTATCCAGGCGATAGTTAAGGTCGGCCTGCTGCAGCTCATATTCAAAGTCGGTCATGGCGCGCAGGCCCTTGACCACGGCCCCCGCCCCCTGCTCGCGAGCGAAGTCGACCAAGAGGCCGGTAAAGGGCAGGACCTCGACGCCGTCGATATCACCGAGCGCCTCGCGGGCCAGCGCCACGCGCTCATCGAGCATAAACGTGGTGCCCACGCCGTTTTTACCCTGCGACTCGGCAACAGCGACGATCACGCTAGGAAAGATGCGGCGGGCGCGGCGGATCACATCGATATGGCCAAACGTGATGGGATCAAAAGTGCCCGGGACGATCACGCGGTTGATGGTGTCATTCATGGGCGTCCTCCTGAAACGTCGTGGCATCATTGTTGTCAGCATCGGTGCCGGCGCTATCGCCCTCACCATCGTCATCGCCGACCCAACGGAGCAGGTCGACCGAGGTAATGCCGTAGCGCTTCTCACGTACAGTCTCAAAGTCTGCCGGATGCGCGCCCGCATCGGCGGCGGCATGCTCAAACAGGGCAAAAGCGCCAGGTGCAAGCAAACCCTGCTGGGCCAGGTCCTGCAGCAGCTCCTCGACCGGCTCGGCACCAAAAGCATAGGGCGGGTCGAGCAGGACCAAATCAAAGGGACCTCCCGGTACACGACCGCGCGAGGCACTCGCCAGCATGTCGCCCGTGACCACGCGCCAACGCGCACGGTCACGAGCGACTCGATATTCTTGGTAATGAGCCGCGCGGCGTTGCGATCGATCTCGAACGTCGTGAGCGAGCGAGCCCCACGAGAGAGCATCTCTAACCCTAAGGCACCGGAGCCGCCAAAGGCGTCCAGCACACGGACCTCGTCCAGATCGAAGTCGAATGCCGACATGACCATAGATGCGCACGCCTCGCGTACGCGATCAGTCGTGGGGCGGGTGACATCGCGACCACGGGGCTCCTCGATCTTACGACCGCGCCATTCGCCGCCGATGATTCTCATCCTCCGCTGACCTCCTTAAAGATATGTCGATAACGCATGGCGACCGCGTCGCGCAAGGGACGCGTCGCCACAGAGTCAAGGTTGCAAGCATACCGCAAGAGCTCGACCGCGTCCAAATGGGCCCATTCGATAAGATCCTCGTCGGCATCCAGGTCCACAAAGCGCAGGGTCACGCCGCCGTGCTGGCGATACCCCAGGATCTCGCCCTCGTGGCGCAGGCGCAGGTCCATCTGGGCGAGCGTAAAGCCGTCCGAGGTCTTTTCGAGCGACTGGAGACGGTCTTGTGCCGCCGACGCGCCGCCGTTGCCCTTGGAGTACGTCATGACCAGGCAGGTGCCCGACACG
>USCN01000130.1 GCA_900553165.1 uncultured Collinsella sp. | reverse complement strand
ACATGTGCGGATGAATGCGGGAAGTGTTCGGATGAAGTTGATAATCAAGGTAGTGCATTTAAAGTGAGAAAAGCCGTCAGAACACTTGCGCGGATTTGCGATGTCCCGTATCATAGACAGCCGTTGACGCCTCAGTTGCGTCACCACATGGCCGCCAGCGTAGCTCAGTTGGTAGAGCACCGCTCTCGTAAAGCGGGGGTCACCGGTTCGAGCCCGGTCGCTGGCTCCATTGCACAAGATAGCCGCCTTCGGGCGGCTTTTTTTGTTACCGATTTCAGGCGCACATCCGCCGGAATTCGCCCACTCGGTGGACTTCGGGTTTAATGCTTAGGGGCGGGGATTTACCAAAGCGAAATTTTAATGAAAAGAAACCCAGCTGCAACAATTGCCATGGTGAGGGCTCGAATTGGCCATATAGATCTAAAATAGTCACGATCCCTTCTCTTTTGCTGGAACGATATATCTATACAAGGTTGTGAGCGGAAAACAAAAATACGTCGATTGCTATCCGACAAACGGGTCTGGAATTGCATTCACCGGCATTTCGGGGCAGATTGATACACATGTACGAAAGGGAACCTATGTGGTGCGTTGGGTTGGAGCTGCTGCAGGCCCGATATGGCTTGCGGTCTTGCGCCCCGATGTCCAAATAGGTTTCTCTCTCTAGACGGGAAGTTGCTCATGGACGCCATATATGACGGAGATGACTGGGTCGATCATTATACTTGGCGCCTGGTCGGCTCGGATGACAATGGGGATGTGGTGTTTGATGGACTATGTCCAAAGCATCTCCATCCTTTTGTCTCGTCGTTAATTGAGAGTTCCGCTCGTGTTGCCCCCTACAGCTCGGCGTCGCTTCATGATACGGACGTTTTGAAGACCATAAGGGAATCAATTGACGATGGCACGATGAGCGGCCCGCTGTTTTCTCGGCTTGTGGGGCTAGATGAGATTGGCTCGAAACGACTGCTTGCGGGCGAAAAGGTGGAACTCACTTATCGGTCGATGATTTCAATCCTGCGGCTAGCCGATGTTCTTCGCAAATAAATCCAAGCAAAACGCCGCCGGCAACTCCCCTACTCATCAAAAAAGCCCCGCCAACCGCAATCCCCAAGGGAACCGCGATTAACGGGGCTCAAGCGCGCTCCTCAATGGAATTACGCCATCAGACGAGCAGCTCAGCCGAGCAGCGCGCTACTCCTGCCAGTAAGCGTCGGCAAGCAGCTTAAAGCAGATCTTCTTGACCGGCTGCGCGCCATCGCCCGGGAACTCGAGCGTGGGCATATGAGGTTCGCCGGCAACAAACAACGCAAACTTGTCGTCAGCAAGATCGCCGGCGATTGAGGCGTCGGAATCGACCAGATCGTAGTCGTCCTTCTCGTCAAACTCCTGAACCAGCGTCAGGCTGCCCGTGGCAACCTTAAAGGCCTCGCGACCCTCGACATCAATCTGCAGGTCGTGATAGCGCTGATGCGTCTCATAGTGAGCCTCGGCCTCGGGACGCGTCGTGGGAGCCATGACGTTCGCATAGACCTTGTCGCCCAGAATCGGATGGCTGCCGACCTCGAGCTGCGCCGGATCGTTCTCCTCGAGCCAGTCAATCAGCACATCGAGGCCCTTGAGCATTCCGCGGTATTCCTCGATATCGCCCAATGCACCGTAAATCATCTAAATCCCCTCTCGGATCGTTCCTTTGGCGGCTACTCGATAAACGCGTTACCGACGCTGTTGCCACCCACATACGTCTCGACCAGGGTAAGGTCGGGATTGAACACGACAAAGTCGGCGTCGCGCCCCGGCATAATGCTACCGCACTTGTCGTCAACATGAGCTAGCAAGCGATGCCGGGGCCGTCGCCCAAACTCTTACAGCTCAGTCACGACAACGCCGTTGTAGACCTCGTCCCAACGGTCCATGACCAGATGGCCGGTCATGGGATCCATGGCGTTGAGCTTGCCGCAGGTGTTGGCGGTACGCAGCACCGTCTCGTCATCCGCACCAGCAGCAATCGCATGTGCGAAGCCGGCAATGGTCGAATCGCCTGAGCCCGTGGCGTTAACGGCAGGGATATCGGGCGTCTTTGCGCGGAACGCACGGCCATTGTGGAAGCCAACGGAGCCGGCAGCGCCCATGGACACGACGACCCAGGGGATATCGGAGAAGCGGGCATCAGAGGCAAGCGCGGCGCGGAGCTCGTCCACATCGTCGGTGGTAAAGCTCGTACCCAAAAGGCCGTTGATCTCGGTCAGGTTAGGCTTGACCAGCTCGGGCTTAATTTCGGACTTAAGGGCGGCCTCGAGCGAAGCACCCGAGGTATCGAGCAGCACCTTGGCGCCGGCGTTCTCGGCAATGCCCGTGATCTTGGCATAGTAGTCTGCCTCGACACCGCGGGGCAACGAACCCGAGATGGTGACGACGTCGGCCTTGCTCGCAAGCTCGGCGAACTTTGCGGTAAAGGCATCGAGCTCCTCGGGGGCAATCGTCGGGCCGCTCTCGAGCAGCTCGGTCTGGTTGCCGGCGTGGAGGATGTTGAGGCAAATGCGAGTCTCGCCCTTGATGGGCACAAAATCATTCTTAATGCCGTTAGCGTCCATGAGCTCGGCCATATAGGCGCCCATATGGCCACCAAGCAGGCCGGTTGCCACAACATCGTCGCCCAACTGACCAAGGACGCGGGCTACGTTAAGGCCCTTGCCGCCGGCGGTCTTTTCGGGCGTCACACGGTTGACGTCGTCGATGACGAGCTCATCGAGCTGATAGCGCGTATCGACAGACGGGTTCATCGTAACGGTGAGGATCATTTTTAGCTCCTTATCTCGCAGGCTCCTTGTGCCTCGCGATACGAGTCGACAAAACGGAATTACAGAATCTCAATCGTGAACGAGCGAACGACGGTCTCCTTGGGCTTGGCGATAAGGCAGCCGCGCTTGTGCTCAAGCACGTCATCCTCATCGGAACAGGTCGAAAGGCCGCCCCAGGGTTCAACTGCCACAAAATCACCCTCGGGCTTGCTCCACACAATGAGGTACGGGAAGCCCTCAAAGCTCAGGCGAACGCCCTTGTCCTCGCCCTTTTTGGAAAGCGTGACCTGACGGCTCTCGAGCACGTCAAAGATGGTCTCCGCAAAATCGAAGAGCTCATGCGACAAAGGCAGCGTCTTTCCCACCATGGGGTTCTTGGAGCGCCTGTCCACATCAATCAATCCGGTCGAGGGAACGGCGGTGCAGAGCTCCGCAGCCTCGTCTTTCTCAAAACGCAACTCGTAGTCCGTATAGGACTCGCCCTCGTCGAGCGGACACCTAAAGCCGGGGTGTCCACCGATAAAGAAAGGCATGTCCTCGGTGCCCTCGTTGGTAACCTCATAGGAGACACGCACGGCGGCGTCCTCGAGCGTATAGCGGGCGACAAGTTTAAACGGATACGGATAATCGCTCAGCAGCGCGGCGTTATCCTCGGATGCCAGGCACATAGCCAGCTCGTTTGCGCTTTGGCTCAACAGCTTCCACTCCTGTTTGCGCGCAAAGCCGTGGCGGGCGAGCTTCACATGATGTCCGGCAAACGTCATGGCGCTGTTATCGCGCAAACCTCCGCAAATCGGGAAGCAAATCGGTGCCTGGCCGGACCACACGGCGGGATCGCCCTGCCACAAGTACTCGCGACCTCCAGCCTCAATCGAGGTAAACGAGCCGCCGGCCGTGGAGACCTTGATAGAAATCGAATCGTTGGAGAGAGCGTATTCCATTGTCCATCCTTTCGAACAACTGCTTTTTGCTCGCAAGAACCCGTCTCGGCCCTGACCAAAGGACAAACCCGCACGTTCATCGATGCGTCCGGTTTCCCAGGCATGCAACGGGGTACCATACAGACATTGATGCAATTACAGCTGAAAGGCCTTCTTATGCGAACCATCATCCTTTATGCCTCACGCCACCACGGCAATACGAAAAAGCTCGTGGACGCCATCGTCGAGGCGCACCCCGAAATCGATACCCTCGACGTGAAGTCACTCGGTAAAAACGAGTACCCCGACCTGCACGAATACCATCTGATCGGCGTCGCCACGGGCATTTATTACTCCGAGATCGACAAAGATATGGCGCGCGTGCTCACGAACGTGCTGCAGCCGCAGGACAAGGTGTTTGGCCTTATGACCTACGGTGGCAAAAACAAGTGGTACGGCAAGGATATCGATGGCATCTGCCGCATGAGGCAGGCCATCTTTATGGGCGTCTACGGCTGTCCCGGCTTTGATACGTGGGGGCCGTTCAAACTCACCGGCGGCGTCCAGAAGGGACACCCGACCGCTGAGGAAATTAAGGGCGCCGTCGACTTCTTCGACAAGATCGAAGACGAGTATGGCGACATCATCGTCGAAGAGTACGCCAAGCGCGAGAAGCGTCTAGCATACGAAAAGGAGCATCCCGCGGGGGGTCTTGTGGCCGGCGTCAAGCGCACGGCAAAGAAGATCGCTAACAAGCTGTAACTGTTAAGGTGCTTTTGAGCGTTTAACCCATACGGCGGGTCCGAGCAGA
>USCN01000129.1 GCA_900553165.1 uncultured Collinsella sp. | reverse complement strand
TTGCCGGCTACGGCAACGGCATGCGCTACCGCTACGGCCTGTTTAAGCAAGAGATCGTCAACGGCAGCCAGGTCGAGGCTACCGACGAGTGGCTCACGCACGGCTATCCCTGGGAGGTGCGTCGTCAGGACAAGGCCGTGACCATCAAGTTTGGCGGTCGTGTTGAGGGCTTTGAGGAGGACGGCCGCACGTTCTACCGCACGGTGGACACGCAGGATATCCTGGCTGTTCCCTACGACATCCCTGTCGTGGGCTATGCCGGCGAGACCGTCAACAAGCTGCGCGTCTGGGCTGCCGAGCCGGTCGAGGAGCACTTTGACCTTGAGGCCTTCAACCGCGGTGACTACGCCCTGGCCGACGCCGAGCGCGCCGAGGCCGAGGCCATCAGCGCCATCCTCTACCCCAACGACGCCGGCGAGCACGGCCGTCTGCTGCGCCTGAAGCAGGAGTACCTGTTTGTGTCGGCCGGCATCTACAGCCTGCTCGACACCTTTGAGAAGGAGCACGGCGAGAACTGGGAGCTGCTGCCGCAGTTTGTGGCCATCCACACCAACGACACGCACCCCGCCATGTGCGGCCCCGAGCTCATGCGTATCCTCATCGACGAGAAGAAGCTTGAGTGGGACGACGCTTGGAACATCGTGACGCAGGTCGTGAGCTACACCAACCACACCATCCTGCCCGAGGCTCTGGAGAAGTGGCCCATCGGCACGTTCTCCAAGCTCCTCCCCCGCGTGTACCAGATCATCGACGAGATCAGCCGTCGTTGGCACGAGTCGTTCGACACCACGCAGGAGGGCTGGCAGGAGCGTCTGCGCCAGACCGCCATTCTGTGGGACGGCGAGATTCGCATGGCCAACCTGTCCGTGATCTGCAGCCACAGCGTCAACGGCGTGGCCAAGATCCACTCCGACATCATCAAGAACATCGTGCTCAAGGACTTCTATGCCCTGTCGCCCGAGAAGTTCAACAACAAGACCAACGGGATCTCGCACCGTCGCTTCTTTGCCGAGGCCAACCCCACCTACGCCAAGCTCGTGACCGAGGCCATTGGCGATGGCTGGCTCAAGGACGCCTTTGAGCTGGAAAAGCTCAAGGAGTTCCAGAACGACACCGAGTTCCTCAAGGCCGTGGGTGCCTCCAAGCGCGCCAACAAGGAGCGTCTGGCCGCCTACGTTAAGGCCGAGACCGGCTTGGTCATCGACCCCAACACCGTCTTCGATGTTCAGGTAAAGCGCTTCCACGCCTACAAGCGCCAGCTCATGAACATCATGAAGGTGATGGACATCTACAACCGTCGCATCGCGGATCCCAACTTCCACGTGACGCCGACGACCTTCATCTTTAGCGGCAAGGCCGCCTCGAGCTACACCTTTGCCAAGGAGACCATCCGCTTGATCAACTCCGTGGCCGAGGTCATCAACAACGACCCGCGCGTCAACGAGGTTATGAAGGTCTGCTTTATCCCCAACTTCCGCGTGAGCAACGCCCAGCTCATCTACCCTGCCGCCGAGATCTCGGAGCAGATCTCCACGGCCGGCAAGGAAGCCTCGGGCACGTCCAACATGAAGCTCATGATGAACGGCGCCATTACGCTGGGTACCCTCGACGGCGCCAACATCGAGATCGCCGACCTGGCCGGCCGCGAGAACGAGGCCATCTTTGGCCTGACCGCTCCCGAGGTCGAGCAGCTTTGGGCATCCAACAGCTACTTTGCGTGGGATACGCTCAACGGCGACCGCGAGCGTCTGGGCCGCGTGATGGACGAGCTCAAGGACAATACCTTTGCGGGTCTTTCGGGCAATTTCGAGAGCATCTACAACGAGCTCATGAACAACAACGACCCCGACCTGGTCATGGCCGACTTTCGCAGCTACGTGGATGCATGGGAAAAGCTCACCGGCAGCTACGGCGACCAGGAGACCTGGAACCGCAAGGCGCTGCTGAACACCGCCTCGAGCGGCTGGTTCTCGAGCGACCGCACCATTCGCGAGTACCGCGACGAGATCTGGCACGCTTAAAGGCCGCGAGCTCCCCTATGCCAGCACGGCATTACTCGACGGGCGCGACCGAGCGTCGCGTCCGTCGCTAATGGGTTTAGGAACATCGATGACAGAAGGAGAAATCGATGAGTAAGAAAGAATGCATCGCGATGCTCCTCGCAGGAGGACAGGGCAGCCGATTGGGGGCACTCACCCAAAAGATCGCTAAGCCGGCGGTTAGCTTTGGTGGCAAGTTCCGCATTATCGACTTCTCGCTGTCCAACTGCTCCAACTCGGGTATCGACACGGTGGGCGTTCTGACGCAGTATCGCCCCTACCTGCTGCATGCCTATGTGGGCTCCGGCGAGGCGTGGGATCTGGACAGCCGCGATGGCGGCGTGTCGATCCTGCCGCCGTACGAGACGCAGACCGGTGGCGCCTGGTATGCGGGTACGGCCGACGCCATCACGCAGAACCTCGACTACATCAAGGCCAACGACCCCAAGTACGTCCTGATCCTGTCCGGCGATCACCTATATCGCATGGACTACCGCAAGATGCTCAAGACGCACATTGAGAACAACGCCGACCTCACGGTGAGCGTTATGCCCGTGCCGTGGGAGGAGGCCAGCCGCTTTGGCATCCTGACCACCGACCCCGAGGACGGCCGCATCACCAAGTTCACCGAGAAGCCCGATAAGCCCGATTCGAACCTCGCCTCAATGGGCATCTACATCTTCTCGGCCGACGTGCTGATCGAGGCACTCGAGGAGGACGCTCTGGACCAGCGTTCGAGCCACGACTTTGGCAAGGACATCATCCCCAAGCTGCTCGGTGAGGGCAAGCGCCTGTACAGCTACGAGTTCCACGGCTTTTGGAAGGACGTCGGCACCATCGCCAGCTTCCATGAGACCTCGATGGACCTGCTGGGCAACAACCCCGAGTTCGATCTGTTCGACAAGCACTTCCCCATCATGTCCAACATCACCACGCGTCCGCCGCACTACATTGGTCCGGACGGCCGCCTGGACGACTGCCTGGTCTCCAACGGCTGCAAGATCTACGGCACCGCTCGCCACTCGATTCTTTCGACCGATGTCATCATCGAGGAGCGCGCCGTGGTCGAGGACTCCGTGCTGCTGCCGGGTGCGCACGTTAAGAGCGGCGCGCACATCTGCCGCGCTATTTTGGGCGAGAACTCCACGGTCGAAGAGGGCGTGAAGCTCGGCTCTGTCGATACCACCAAGGATACGGCCGTCGTTGGAAATGACGTCGTTATCGGGAAGGGGGAATGATCCGATGATCAATCGCAAGGCCATCGGTTATATCACCGCTAACTACTCTTCGACCTACGGCAGCGTTCTGCTCAAGGATCGCCCCATCGCGTCCGTTCCGTTTTTGGGCCGCTACCGCCTGATCGACTTTCCGCTGTCCAACATGATGAATGCCGGCATTAAGACCGTCGGTGTCGTCATGCCGGGCAACTACCGCTCGCTGATCGACCACGTGGGCTCGGGCAAGGACTGGGGCCTGGACCGCAAGAAGGGCGGCCTGTTCATGGTGCCCGGCAACGCGTATGGCACCACCAAGGGCGGCATGCGCTTCCTGCTGCGCGACATCATCTCCAACAAGACGCTGTTCCAGCGCTCGGACAAGCCCTACGTTGTGATGATGGGCACCAACATCATCTTTAACATGGACCTCAACACCATCATCGACGCGCACGAGAACTCCGGTGCCCAGATGACCGTGGTGTACTGCAAGGCTACGCGCAACGTCGATGATGAGACCAAGCTGCAGATCAACGAAAACGGCCGCCTGACGGGCGTGAGCGCCGGCGTCGTGTACGGCGACAACGCCTCTATGGACTGCTGCATCGTCAACCGCGAGACGCTGCTCGAGATCATCGACCACTACCAGGCTGCCGACTATCTGGACCTGCTCGAGGCGCTACAGGGCGACTTTGGCAACATCGACGTGTGCAGCTATGAGTACAAGGGCGAGGTCGTGGGCGTGTTTAGCGAAAAGTCGCTGTATCGCCGCAGCATGGACCTGCTCGACCAGACCGTGGCCGACCAGCTCTTTGACCCCGAGCGCCCGATCCTGACCAAGGCTCATGACGTGCCGCCTTCGCGCTATGCGACCGGTAGCCACGCGTGCAACTCGATCATCTCGGCCGGCTGCATCATCAAGGGCACCGTGCGCAACTCGATCCTGTCGCGCGGCGTTGTGGTCGAGGAAGGCGCCTCGGTGACCAACTCGATCATCAACCAGAGCTGCGTCATCAAGAGCGGCGCCCGCGTTGAGAACGCCATCCTGGACAAGAACAACGTGGTTCCCACCAACACCGAGCTTCGCGGCACGCCCGAGAACATCCTGGTGCTGGGAAAGGCCCCGTTAACTTCTGATATCACCAACGCGAGCTAGCTTTGGCACCGCAACATCGCTCGTAACATGTAGAATAGCCGCCCGGTTCGCGCCTGGCGGCTATTCTCGAATAACAACATGGGAGACAATATGGCTGATACCAGCAAAAAGATGCAGATCGTGTTTGCCTCGGCCG
>USCN01000128.1 GCA_900553165.1 uncultured Collinsella sp. | reverse complement strand
AACAGGTTCGCCGACGATAAGATGAGGGTCTGTGACACGCGCCGAAGCGCGGCGCTGGCGTTCAACATCTTCCTCCTCGCCTCCCCGGGCAGCAGCACAGGCGGATGGTCACCCGAGGAGGCCGGAAAGGCCCCTGTCATCCGCGACGTGTCACTCCCTATCGATCAGACAACGGTCCTCCCCTCAGAAGTCTGCGACTCGGTCCGCAAGACCGTCGAGACCATCAACTGCGCGCTTGGGGCAATCGTTCCGGGACTCAGCATCCAAGTGAACACCCTCCACGGCGAAACGATGGAAGACGGCACACCGGGCGAGCGCGTCGAGCTCCTATCATGCCGGCAGGGGGTACGCGTCCCCTTCAGAACAGAATCGGAAGGAATCAAGAAGATCGCATCGATGCTCGGCTGGCTGATAAACGTCTTCAATGACGACAGCGCCTGTCTCGTCGTTGACGAGATCGACTCCGGAGTGTTCGAGTTCCTGCTCGGCGAGCTCCTCGAAGTCGTGACCGAGCAGGGCAAGGGCCAGCTCATCTTCACCGCTCACAACCTGCGAGCGCTTGAATGTCTCCCGGTCGGATGCCTCGTCTTCTCGACCTCCAACCCCAACAACCGCTACATCGGGTTCCGGGGCATGGCACCCTCGAACAACCTCAGGAACCAATACCTGAGAGCCATCAACCTCGGGGGGCAGAAGGAACAGCTGTACGAGCCGACCAGAACCTCCGCGATAGGCTCCGCCCTCCTTGAGGCTGGAAGCCCCCAGGCCCTCGACTTCGACTCCCTTCTGTCCTCCATGGGAGGCGAGTGACCATGGCAAGGGAGAAGCGGGTCGTCCTGATTCTCGTGGAGGGGCCGAGCGATGAAAACGCGCTCCTCGAGCCCATGCAGGCCGCGCTCAACTTCGCCGCAAACGGTGCACCGCCCGAGGCGAGGGCGCTCGCCTTCCACTGCGACGTTACCACGGTGCGACCCTTCTCATGGGAGGCCTCCTTCGCCGTCAAGGACAGGGTGCGCGACACCGTGCGCCAGTTCGTCGTCGACCGCATCGCGTCGCGGCACGAGTACGAATGGACCGACCTCGACCGGATCATCCACATCGTCGACCTGGACGGCGCCTTCATACCGAACGAGTGCATCGTCGAGGGGGACTGCGATGGATTCGTCTATGGCCGCGACTCTATCACCGCCCGGGACACCGCTAGGGTGGTAGACAGAAACGAGAGAAAGTCTGCCGCGCTGCTTGAGCTCGCGGGCACGCGCGAGCTCAAGCACAGAAAACACGCAGTCCCCTACAGAGTCTACTTCATGTCCCGCAACCTCGAGCATGCGCTCTACGGCTCCGTACGCGAATTCAGCGATGACGAGAAGAGGCAGCTTTCCGCAGCCTTCGGCAAGAAATACCGGAACGACCCCGAGGGTTTCATCAATCTGCTCCGAAGCGGGGACGTAAAGGTTCCGGGCGATACCGTGGAGGAGACATGGCGCTACGCCCGGGAAGGCACTAATTCCCTCCACCGGGGCTCAAGCCTTCACCTCTTCTTCTCTGACTCTGAACCGGAATCTCCGCCCCGGCCATCCGCTCCCTAGGATCCGAAAGCCCGAATGTCGTGCTGGCGCTTGTGCGAGACGATCAACTTTCGGCAGTCGCTGCTCCCCGTTTTGATCGCATGGCTCTTCCCCGTCGCCCTCCAGCGCCGGGGGTTCCCCTCCATCGCGAAGAGGTAATCCCCGTCCGGCCTTGCCGTCTCTGTAACGCCGAGCCTCCCGACGCGCCTCAAGGAAGGCGGGGTCGTCCCGGGAGAGTGGACAAAACTATAGAGACACGTTCCAAATTGACTAAAGGGTGATATGGGTTAGACGCCAGGCAATTTCCCATTTCTTAAAAGAAGAGAGGGGGCACCTGTCGCAAAAGACCGGGTGTCCCCTCTCGTAATGTCATTTGCAATCCGCTAGCACGTGGCTCGGACCGCTGCCGGCGTGACCTTTACGCGGCAAGGCGCTTGAGGACGTCGATGAGCAGCTCGTAGAAGCGCTCGGCAGAAGCGAGCTCCATGCTCTCGTCCGGGGTGTGGACATCGGAGAGCGTCGGGCCCACGGCGATGGCGTCCAGGCCGTGCAGGGCCTCGGCAAACAGGCCGCACTCAAGGCCGGCGTGAATGGACTCGATGCGCAGCTCGGAGCCAAAGAGCTCACGATAGCTCTCGACAAAGACGTCGCGGACCGGCGAATGCTCGGCATAGCTCCAGCCGGGATACTCGAACTCAAACTTGGCGTCGAAGCCCAGGACATCGGCCAGCGTCTGCAGGCGGTCCTTGAACTCGTCCTGCAGCGAGGTGATCGAGGAGCGCGGGGACAGCATGATCTTGACCTCGTCGTCAGAAGTGGCAACCACACCGATGTTGGAGGAAACCTCGACGGAGCCGTCGGTGGCGACGTTGCGGCGAATCACGCCGTTAGGGGCAAGACGCAGGGCGCGGATGAGGGCAAGCGCGGACTTCTGGTCCATGGCCTCGACCTCAGCGTTATCGGCAATCTCGACGGTGCAGGTAAAGCCGGGGTCGAAGACCTCGAGCTCGGCAGTGACGTCGGCGATGATGCCCTTTGCGATCTGGGCCGCGGCCTCGGCGGCAGCGTGGTCGGCGTAGACCAGAACAGCCTTGCACTCACGGTTGATGGCGTTGTCCTTGGTGCCGCCGTTAAAGCTAACGATGGCGGGCTCGCCGGCAACCATCAGGCGGTCGATGATGCGGGCCATGATGAGGTTGCCGTTGCCGCGCTCTAGGTTGATATCGTTGCCGGAATGACCACCCAGTAGGCCGGAGATGTCGAGCGTGAGGGTGCTGCCGGTCTTGTGCTCGCGCACGATGGGGCAGGCGTAGGTAACAACGACGCCGCCGGCGCAGCTGACGGTGGCAACGCCCTCTTCCTCGGAGTCAAGGTTAATCATGGTGCGGGCGCTAATCTGGGACTTGTCGAGCGTCTCGGCACCGACCAGGCCAGTCTCCTCGTCGGTGGTGAATACGCACTCGAGGGCGGGGTGAACGATCGAATCGTCATCGAGAACAGTGAGCATCAGAGCGACAGCAATGCCGTTGTCGGCACCCAGGGTGGTGCCGTTAGCGGTGAGGACGCCGTCCTTGACGACCAGGTCGATACCGTCGGTCGTAAAGTCGTGCTCAACGGAGCCCAACTTGTCGCACACCATATCGATGTGGCCCTGCAGCATCACGGCCGGAGCATTCTCGGCGCCGGCAGAAGCGGGCTTGCGAATGATGACGTTGTAGACCTCGTCCTGGTACACATCGAGGCCGCGCTCCTTGGCAAACGCAACCAGGAAATCGCTGATGCCCTTCTCGTTGCCAGACCCACGGGGGATCGCGCTGACCTCCTCAAAGAAATGGAACAGCTGGGCGGGCTCGTAGCCGGTAATCTTGTAATCCATGGTGCCTCCTTGGCGCAACTGGTTAGACAGTAAGACATGCGCCTTGTATATTCCCAGACTTTGCGTGCATAAACCAGTCGAAAACGCCGAGCGCCCTCGCATCATCGGCTAACGGCGGGGAAACGCTACTTTATTAAGATAAAGCAGGTTAGACGGGCCGCACCGAAGGGGCGTTGGACCCTTCAACCAACCTCAAAGCTTGATCAACGTTTATGCATACGCCATTGGTATGTTTAATGAGGTTTTTGTCCTCCGTCACGACGTAATCGGCATCAATGCGATTAGCGACGCCCAGTATCAGGTCGTCCTCAAAGTCGTTGTGATGATACTTGAACACAAAGGAGTCGAAGACCTCATCTGCACCGACCGGGGCGATGAGGGCTAGCTCGCGCATCTGTCGAACGCATGCCCAGGCCGTTTCGTCTGCCGCCGCAATGGCGTTATCGCTCAGTGAGCCAGTCTTTCTTCGGCACTCCTGCTTGATTGCCGCCGAGACAAGATATGAAACGTCTTTGACCGAAAGCGACGAGGCAAACAGGGCAATCCGCTCCGAGGCGTCGGCAATCTCGATCAGATGGGCGACATTTGCCGTACGGTCGGACCTGCCAGAAAAATAATCCATCCATACGTTGGTATCGATTAACAGCTTGAGGACGCCTTCTGTGCTCATAGTTCCACCCACTCGGGATAGCGCTCCGCCATGGCCTCCTCATAGAGGTCGTCATAGTCTCCCGAGAACTCAGGGATGGGGATGCCGTATTTGAGGCACGAATCGCGAACGATATGGCTGCCTTGCGCGGCCCTTGACTCCATGCGCCGGGGCTCCACTCCGTCAGAAACTGGAGCCGCCGCGTCTCCCTTCGAGGGCATATGTCCGTTAACGACCAGATACTCCCAAAGTGTCCGAACGGCTTGCGACGGCGTCATGCCAATCTGTGCCAAAACGGCGTCCCCGGCATCCTTGAGTTGGCGATCCATGCGCACGTTCATCTGAACCGGCCGTGAGTCTAGTATCGACATAGACATGTTGGCTCCTTTTGCTATACGCTTTCCTTTACTTAGTATAGCATTTAGGATGAATGCCGCCTTTACCAGAAAGGGGACGTCCCAGCTGGAACATCCCCTTCATTCAGACTATTTCACACTTTACAGCGCGCCAGAGCCG
>USCN01000127.1 GCA_900553165.1 uncultured Collinsella sp. | reverse complement strand
GCGATTTCGAAAGGTTGGGTTCACGAGCCATGCCAAGTGCTCAGGAGCTACAACAGCAATTTGGTGGGTATCGGGGCGCCATGCCCCGTCCATCAGATTTCGATCTCTTTTGGAAGGACCGCATGGCCGAGGCCGACGCCGTCGGGCTTGACTATGCGATCGAGACGGCATCGGTCACCGATGCCGTGACCTGCCAGCTTTTCGACCTCTGGTATACCGGCATGTGTGGCGCTCGCCTGCATGCCAAGTACCTTAAACCCGTCTCGGACGAGCCCGTGCCATTGGTACTTCAGTTCCATGGGTATCCGGGTGCAAGCCGCAGCTGGTTTGAGCAGGCGTCGTTTGCGGGCATGGGCATGGCACTCATCGCCCTCGACTGCCCCGGCCAAGGAGGTCCCTCCGAGGACATTGGTGGATTTGAGGGCACAACGGTCGCGGGCCATATCGTCGCCGGTATCGACGGCGATCCGGCCAACCTCTACTATGTCCGCTTGCACCAAGATATTCGCATCCTGTGCCGCATCGTTCGCGAGCTCGAGGGCATCGATCTTGCCCGTGTGTTTGTGAACGGCGCGTCGCAGGGCGGCGGTTTGGGCATTGCGACCTGTGCACTTAACAGCGAGCTTATCAATCGCGCCGCCATCCTCTATCCCTTCCTGTCGGATTTCCGCCTGGTCTGGGATTTGGATGCCGACGACATTGCCTACGAGGGCCTGCGCTATTGGTCTCGCTGGTTTGACGAGGACTCGACTCGTATCGACGAAGCCTATGCCAAGCTGGCGTACTTCGATTCCAAGAACTTTGCCCCTATGGTCAAATGCCCCGTGCTGTTTGGCACCGGCACAGCCGATACCGTCTGTCCGCCAGCGACGCAGTTTGCGGTCTATAACAACCTGACCTGTGAAAAGCGTCATGAGTTCTTTGAAGGCTTTGGCCACGAGGAGATTCAGGATTTTGACGATCTGATCATTCCGTTTTTCTGCAAGGGAGGGGAGGCTCATGTCTAAGTGCGAGAGCAATGTCAATGAGCTGATTGTCTCCGACCTTGTGGGGATTCCCGGAACGGTCTCGTCAAGGCTCGCTGATTTCCGGGATTGGCGCGGTGATGCTTCTGCGGATGTTTCCGAATTAGAGATAGCCGCTTCGGACCTTGAGGTTTGCGGGCCGAGTATTACGGCGATCGATTTCGCCAATCCGTATGCCCGCTACTCCGAGGTTTCCTTTGAGCTTGGTGGCGATGTGGTCCACGCACGTTTGATCGAGCCTGCCGGTCGCGCCCGAGCATCCGAGCTTGTGCCGCTATGTCTGATGTTTCACGACATCGACCGACCCGTGCGGGGATGGCATCACATGACGAGGTTTGCGGCCATGGGATATGCCGTGCTTGCGCTGGACGATGAGGCGATTGGATCCAGCGAGCTGCAGCAGGGGATTGCCTCTCCTGCTTTTGTTAAGCGCGTCCGTTGGGGTTGCGCGATGGCGAAGGTGGCGCGCAATCTTGATGGCGTGGACCCCGACCGCATCTTTGCATGGGGCGAGGGCCTTGGCGGCGGAGTCGCGCTGGCGGTTTCTGCTCTGGACGAGCGGGGCCTCGCCTGCACGGCGGTTGCCAATCCAATTCCCGGTGGCCTCGAGGCGTTGTCGTCTCGGGTGCGTGGATCGGTGCTCATGGGCACATCGCTCATGGATGCCGTGAGTGATCCCAAGGGCCAGTTTGCCGTATTCAACGGTCTTGAGTGTGACCGGAGGCATATCATCTATGCCAAATACGCTCATGAGCGCATCAACGCGTTTGAAAACGAAGTCATCGACTTTTTTAACCAAACGTTCTACCCGTGTTCTTTGGCCTAGACGGCCTGGACACTGCCAACAAGAGTGGGTGGCATAGGGCCGCCCGCCAGACAACTAAGGAGATTCTTGTGGCAACTCAGAAATTCACCGGCGTTATCCCTCCCGTCGTTGTTCCCGATACCGAAGACCACCAGCTCGACGTTGCCTCCTTTGAGCGCAGCATCAACCGCATGATCGATGCCGGCGTCGATGGCCTGTTCTTCCTGGGCTCTTCGGGCGAGGTCGTTTTCTCCACCGATGAGCGTCGTCGCCAGATCATCGCCGAGGCCGTTCGTATCGTCGACCACCGCGTGCCCGTCCTGGTCGGCATCATCGATACCGAGACCGAGCGCATGATCGAGCACGGTAAGGTCGCTCAGGAGCTGGGCGCCGATGCGCTTGTCGCCACCTGCCCGTTCTATGCCCTGCAGGGCATGACCGAGGTCGAGGAGCACTTCCGCATCCTGCACGAGGAGCTCGACCTGCCCATCTTTGCCTATGACATTCCCGTCTGCGTTCACACCAAGCTCCCCTGGAAGCTCCTTGCCAAGCTCGGCGCCGAGGGCGTCCTTGCTGGCGTCAAGGATTCCTCGGGTGATGACATCTCGTTCCGCTATCTCGTTCAGGAGAACGAGAAGAACGGCCATCCGATGAGCATCCTCACCGGTCACGAGGTTGTTGTCGACGGCGCTTACCTCGGTGGCGCCGACGGTTCTGTCCCGGGCCTTGCCAACGTTGAGCCCGAGGGCTACGTGCGCCAGTGGAAGGCCGCTCAGGCCGGCGACTGGGCTACCGTCAAGGCCGAGCAGGATCGCCTCAATGAGATTTCGCACATCTGGGACGTCACCTCGGGCGTCCAGGGCTATGCCGGTGGCGTCGGCGCCTTCAAGACCGCTATGAACCTCATGGGCATCTTCGACAGCCCGACCATGCCGCGCCCGGTGAAGGCCATGACCGGCGAGAACGTCGAGGCTATTAAGAAGGTCCTCCAGGACAACGGTCTCCTGTAAAGCTTCCCCGGGCACCCGATCTTGGGGCTCAAGCGGTCGAGCGTGACCCATTAGGTCAACGCCCGACCGCTTTCACCCCAACCTCGGACACCCGGGAAACCTTTACCAAGCTGCGGCGATAACGCAGCCTTCATTTCCTGTAGTTGTTTTTATCTCCGAAGGAGAGCGACATGGAGAACAAGTACGTCTGCTCTGTCGATATCGGCGGAACTAAAATTGCGACTGCCATCATGGAGTACCCGGCTGACGGTAGTGTGCCCCATCCCGTTTTTGAGGCCGAGATTCCTACCGAGGCCCAGGAGGGCGGCGAGGCCGTCTTCCAGCGTATCGAGGCGTCTATCAAGGCCGCTCTTGAGGCGAATCCCGATGTCGAGGTTCTCGGTGTCGGTATCGGTGCCGCAGGCGTCGTCGATCCCAAGACGGGCGCCATTGCTTATGCCAATGAGATCATGCCCGGCTGGTCCGGCGTTCAGTTGGGGCCGCGTCTGCGCGAGGACCTTGGTCTTCCCGTTGCCGTTGTGGGCGACGTGCAGGCTCATGCTCTGGGCGAGGCCCACTGGGGCGTCGGCAAGGGCAAGTTCTCCGTCTTGTGCCTGGGAATCGGTACGGGCATCGGTGGCGCATATGTCGAGAACGGCCGCGTGATGCAGGGCTTCCATGGTGCTGCCGGTCATATGGGCCACATCGAGTGCTCGGCTGCCGCCGGCATTCCCTGCGCCTGCGGGCGTTCCGGCCATCTTGAGTCTGTTGCTTCGGGCACCTCGATTGGCCGTATGTACGACGAACGCTTCGGTCGAGTTGACCCCAGCCGTCCTTCGGTCGGTCGCGACGTGAACGACCTGTGTCGTGCTGGCGACGCAAAGGCGACCGAGGTCATCCATGACGCCGGCTTTGCGCTGGGCGCCAGCTTGGGCTCGCTTGCCAATATTCTGGATCCAGAGGTCATCGTGCTTTCGGGCGGCGTAATTCATCAGGGTCCCGATTGGCGTTCGCAGACGTGGAAGGATTCGGTGCACGAGGGCTATGCCAGCCAGGCGCTCGATCCGCTCCAGGACACGCCGATTCTCATCGGGTCTCTGGAGGGCGATGCTCCGCTCATCGGTGCCGCCGAGCATCTTCTCGCTTCGTTGAAGTAAACATAACTACCAAGTGTGCCTTCTGAGGTGCCGCAGATTGACGTGAAAGAGGAGCGAAGCGTACTTCGGTACGCGAGCGACGGTTTGAACGTCAAGGTGCGGCGTCTCAGAAGGCTGTTTTGAGAAAGGTTGAGTCGAACATGACCGTTGATCCTTTGATCCAGTCCCTGAAGGGCAAGCTCGTCGTGAGCGTTCAGGCGTATATGGGCGAGCCGCTTCGTACGCCCGAGACCATGGCGCAAATGTCTCGCGCTTGCGAGCTCGGCGGCGCCGCCGCCATTCGCTGCCAGGGCCTTGCCGACATTGCCGCCATTAAGGGTCGCTGTGAGGTTCCCGTCATCGGCCTGTGGAAGGATGGGCACGAGGGCGTTTACATCACGCCGACGCTGCGTCACGCTCGCGCCTGCGTTGCTGCCGGTGCCGATATCGTGGCGATCGACGCCACCGATCGTCCGCGCCCCGATGGCAAGACGGTCGAGGATACCTTCCGCCCGCTGCACGAGGAGGGTGTGCTCCTGATGGCGGATTGTGCCACCATCGAGGATATTCGCCGTGCTGTTGATATGGGCTTTGACCTGGTATCCACCACGCTTTCTCACGGCGTCGCCGCCATCGACTGCACCATGGCCGATGGCCCCGA
>USCN01000126.1 GCA_900553165.1 uncultured Collinsella sp. | reverse complement strand
AATGTGGCCTTCGTGCGAGCCCAGGACTTGACCGAGCGGAAAACTCGCCCTGCCCCTCCCGACCGGAGCGTATGCAGGGTTTGTGTGCGAATCCTCGTGCCCGTTGACCGACGCCGGGGTCCCCGCCATAATACTTTCGGTTCACGCACGAATCCGCTGCCAGAGACAGCCGGTGCAAACGGGCATCGCCCGCGAGCTTAATGGGACTTCCCGCCAGCCGAGGTGGTCGAGTAGATATGTCTTCTCGCCCCCGTCGCTCATGCAGCGCGGGGGCTTTCTTTTTGGACATGCCCCCGTCACGTCCTTGTGGCGGACCGTGCCCGGAAAGAATTCGAGGAGGTGTAATTCATGCCCCAGCAGTACAAAATCGACAAGGTTGCAGAGATCGAGTCCCGTATCGCCGAGAACGCCGGTCTGTTCGTCGTCAACTACAACGGTCTGACGGTTAAGCAGGCTCAGGAGCTGCGTCATCAGCTTCGCGAGTGCGGCGCCGAGATGAAGGTCTACAAGAACAACCTGGTCAAGATCGCTCTCAAGAACCAGGAGCAGCCCGAGATCGACGAGATCCTCGCGGGCCCCGTCGCTTATGTGTTCTACGAGACCGAGCCGGTCGAGGCCGCTAAGGCCCTTAAGGACTTCTCCGCTAAGTCCAAGGGCGTCCTTGAGATCAAGGGCGGTATCTCCGACGGCAAGGCCGTTTCCGCTGATGATGTTAAGGCTATCGCCGAGCTGCCCACCAAGGATCAGCTTCTCGGCCAGATCGCCGGCCTCATCTCCGGTTTCGCTCGCGACATCGCTGTCTGCGTCAACGGCGTTTCCTCTGGTCTCGCTCGTTCGATCCAGCAGGTCTCCGAGCAGAAGGCAGCCTAGTTGCTGTTTTCACCCGCGGCGGCAACGCCGCACCCCTGGCGCATTCGCGCCGTGTTTTAACTGATCTCCGTGCATCCGCACGGAAACCGAAAGGACTTAGAAATGGCTAAGCTTACCACCGATGAGATCATCGATGCTCTTAAGGAAATGACCCTTCTCGAGGCTTCCGAGCTCGTTAAGGCTATCGAGGACACCTTCGGCGTTTCCGCCGCTGCTCCTGCCGCTGTTGTCGCCGCTCCCGCTGCTGGCGCTGCTGAGGCCGAGGAGAAGACCGAGTTTGACGTCGTGCTCGAGGGCTTCGGCGACAACAAGATCCAGGTCATCAAGGCCGTCCGTGAGCTCACCAACCTTGGCCTGAAGGAGGCCAAGGAGGTCGTCGAGGGCGCTCCCAAGGCTGTTCTCGAGGGTGCCAAGAAGGAGGACGCCGAGGCTGCCAAGGAGAAGCTCGAGGCTGCTGGCGCTGCTGTCACCCTCAAGTAATCAGGCTTTCTCGCCAGATTTCTTTGCAGACGGGGTTCGCATTGCGAGCCCCGTCTTTTTTGTTTTTCGGTCCCTCGGCATCGGTTGCTCAAACTGCCATGTTCTGTGATTTGCGTCGTATCGGGTGCCCTGCCGTTGGGCAATAAAATTGCACCATTCGAGCAATAATTTGCGTTGACCTGCTGAAGAATTGTCTCTGCCTTGTAGCGACATATAGTTCCAGCGGTAAGATGCTTGGGTATCGCAATTTGGTCTGCGGCTGTGTGCCGCACGCATGGGGCGCTTTTGCGCCTGCGAAAGGATCTTTGAATAACATGAAGGCAATCATCCCCGCCGCCGGTCTTGGCACGCGTTTTCTGCCTGGCACCAAGTGCACGCCCAAAGAGATGCTGCCGGTGCTCGACAAGCCCGTCATTCAGTACGTCGTCGAGGAGGCGCTCGAGCCCGAGGAGGTCGACGATGCCATCATCGTTACTTCTCCCGGTAAGCCCGAGCTACTGAACTACTTCCAGCCCGACCGTTCGCTCGAGAACCTGCTGCGCGAGCGCGGCAAGAACGCCTATGCCGATGCTGTCGCCCACGCTGGCGGTATGCCGGTCGACTTCCGTTATCAGTACGAGCCCAAGGGCCTCGGCCATGCTATTCACTCTGCTGCCGACGCCGTGGCAGGGGAGAACTTCCTGGTTCTTCTGGGCGACTACGTTGTGCCTAACCGCGATATCTGCGACAAGATGCTCGCCGTTTCCAAGGAGCACGGTGGCGCTTCGGTTATCGCCGTCGCTGCTTGCTCGCCCGAGGAAGTCAGCCGCTACGGTGTTATCGCCGGCGAGCGCGTCGGTTCGCTCGAGGGCGCCGAGGACGTTGCCGATGCCGAGCCGGGCGCTGTTTGGCGTATCGGCGGTCTGGTTGAGAAGCCCGCTCCCGAGGCTGCTCCGTCCAACCTGTACATCGTCGGTCGCTACCTGCTGAGCCCGCTGGTCATGGACCTGCTGGCAGATCAGCAGGCCGGCAAGGGCGGCGAGATCCAGCTCACCGACGCCATGGCCCGTTCGCTCGACCGCGAGGCCATGTATGCCGTCGTCATCGACCCGCTGTCGGGCTACGACACCGGCACTCCCTCTGGTTGGATGGCCACTAACGCCCTCATGGCTGCAAACGACCCCCGCTTTGCCGATGCCTTCTGGGACGCCATCGACGAGCGCGGCGGATTGATGCGCAAGTAAGCCTTCGGGCACCGACATTTACGGGCGTGGACCTCGGTTCGCGCCCGTTTTTTATAAGAGCTGCGATTGCCGGCTCTCTGTTCACAGAAAATATATGAACAGATGTTCGATACACATACATCTACCTGCGTGTTTTCTGTCGAAAAACTTTGCTACTCCAAAAACTCAATCGCGTCAAGGCTTTTCTTGCCCAACGGTCGGTACCTGATAAACTATTAGGTTGCGATAACTGGCGAAGCTATGCCTCGCCAACCCACCGAGCATTTCCGTGAAGGAGGAAAAACCTGGTGACCTACGCATACACTGCCACTGAGCGCAAGCGCGTCAGCTTCGGGAAAATCCCGGAGGCCATGGAGCTCCCCAACCTTATCTCTGTTCAAAGGGAATCCTTTGAGCGTTTTAAGGACGAGGGCCTTCGTGAGGCGTTCAAGGAATCCAGCCCCATCCAGAGCCAGAACCATGTTCTCGAGGTTACCTTCGGCGAGCATCAGTTCGGCGACCCCGCGCACACCGTCGAGGAGTGCCGCGAGAAGGACATGACCTATCAGGCCCCGCTTCTGACCGACGTCCGTCTCACCAACAAGGAGACCGGCGAGATCAAGGAGCAGCTCGTCTTTATGGGCGACTTCCCCATGATGACCGATCAGGGCACCTTCATCATCAACGGTACCGAGCGTATCGTCGTCTCGCAGCTCGTCCGCTCCCCGGGCGTGTACTACAGCTCCGAGATGGATTCGGGCAAGCAGATCTACAAGGCCCAGATCATCCCGTCCCGCGGTGCCTGGCTTGAGTTTGAGGTCGACAAGCGCGACCAGCTCATGGTCTCCATCGACCGTAAGCGCAAGCAGAGCGCCACGATGTTCCTGCGCGCCCTTGGCATCGCCGTCACCAACGACGACATCATCGAGCTGCTCGGCAACTCCGATGTGATCAAGCGCACCCTGGAGCGCGACACCGCCCTCACTCGCGAGGACGCCCTCATCGAGATCTACCGTCGCCTGCGCCCGGGCGAGCCTCCCACCGTGGACGCTTCCCGCAGCCTGCTCGAGGGCCTGCTCTTTAACCCGCAGCGCTACGATTTGGCCCGCGTCGGTCGTTACAAGGTCAACAAGAAGCTCAACCTCACCACCGAGGAAGAGGTCACGGTGCTCACCGACGAGGATATCGTCGCGACGCTGCGCTACCTCCTGTCCCTCGCTGCCGGCGAGCAGGGCTTCAAGGTCGACGACATCGACCACTTCGGCAACCGCCGCATCCGCAGCGTGGGCGAGCTCGTCGCCAACCAGTTCCGTATCGGCATGAGCCGTATGGAGCGCGTCGTCCGTGAGCGCATGAGCTCCCAGGACATCGACGAGATCACCCCGCAGTCGCTCATCAACATCCGCCCGATCGTGGCCTCCATCAAGGAGTTCTTCGGTTCCTCGCAGCTCTCGCAGTTCATGGACCAGGCGAACCCCCTGACCGGTCTGACCCACAAGCGCCGTCTGTCCGCACTCGGCCCTGGTGGTCTTGCCGGCCACAAGTCCGGCTCCAGCCGCCGCACCAACGTGCCGACGGCCGTCCGCGACGTTCACAACTCGCACTACAGCCGCATGTGCCCGATCGAGACCCCCGAAGGCCCCAACATCGGCCTGATCGGCTCGCTCGCCCTCTACGCCCGCGTCAACGAGTATGGCTTCATCGAGGCCCCGTTCCGTCGCGTCGAGAACGGCGTTGCCACCGACCAGATCGACTGGATGACCGCTGACGAGGAAGAGAAGCACGTCATCGCGCCGGCCAACACGCCGCTCGATCCCAAGACCAACGAGTTCATCACGACCGATGCCGAGGGCAAGATCGTCCGTCCGCACACCGTGATCGCCCGTACCCGCGACTTCGACGGCTCCTTCGGCGCTCCCGCCGACGTGCCCGTCGAGGACGTCGACTACATGGACGTCTCGCCGCGTCAGATGCTCTCCGTCGCAGCCACGCTGATCCCGTTCCTTGAGCACGACGACGCCAAGCGTACGCTGATGGGCGCCAACATGCAGCGTCAGGCCGTGCCGCTGGTTCACCCCG
>USCN01000125.1 GCA_900553165.1 uncultured Collinsella sp. | reverse complement strand
CCTTAATGCCCTCGACGAGTTTGCTCATCTGTCTCTCCTCTTAGTTGTTGGACTCGACGGTTGCGACGGTGTCGGCCGCGTCCTCGAGCTGCAAGTTCAATAGCTTCATGCCATATTCCGGCACGTTGATATCGATGGGTTGGCCATACAGGTCACCAGGGCGCACAAAAGCGAGCACCGTCATAATGCGCGCCATGGCCTCGGGCGATTCGGTGAGCCCACGCTCAAACCAGCGCTGAATCATGCCGACCTCGGCACTCACGACGTAGGTGACGTAGTAGTCAAAGAACGTACCCAGCGCCAGGCCCAAAATGCCCGTCTGCGCACGCGGCACCACAGCCTCACGAGCGGTGTCGATGATCCTTTTAATGAAGGCCTGGTCGCCGCCCGGACCCAGCAGCGCACCGATTAAGTCGCGGTTGGCCGCAAGATAACGCAGCAGCTCAACCGAACCGGGCGCCGGCTCGAGCTCATCGATATTGTGATAGAGATCAGGCAGCTGAGCTGCAGTGATGAGCTCAATGCGCTCACGGATCTCGGCCAGCAAGCCGTCCTCGATTTGATTGATAAAGTCGGGAATATCGCGGTAGTGCGAATAGAACGTGCGGCGTGTAAGACCGGCGCGCTCGGTGAGCGACGCGACGTTAATGCGCGAAAAGTCGCCGCTTTCGGCAAGCTCGCTGGCAAGCGCCTGGCGAAGGGCACGCTGCGAGCGAAGGGACCGGCGATCGCATTTCTCGAGCTGGGACAAGCGTCCTCCTTGTTACTCAGCCTGTGCGCTATTGCACAGTGCGAGTATTATTGCACACCGTGTGCATCAACACGTAAAGGCAATATTTAGGATGTGACGAAGGGCAGTCCCTTTGTCACATTATTCGATGACGGTGCGGGAGTTTTGCTTGCGCATGGTGGCGAGCATATGCTTGGGAACGGCGTGGACCATGCAACTGCCGATGGTCACGCTCGCGGCGGCCTTGGCCGCGTCACTGCCGTTTTTGGTCGCGTAGCTGTGACGGAAACGCTTGAGCATGGCGATATCGTTGCCGCCGTCGCCGTAGACCGCGACCTCGTCCTCGGCAATACCGTAGTAGCCCGCCAGCCAGGCCACGCTCTCGCCCTTGTTGCACGCCACGTCCGTGATCTCGAACATCACCGGATCGAACGGCGCGTTGACCACGCGGTCGGAGCGCTCGGCAAGATACGCCTTAAGGTCACGCTCCAGCTCGGGCGAGGTTACGCGACAGTTGATCTTACACACATCGTGGCGCAAGATGTCACCGATCGACTGGTCGAAATACTGCTCCTCGTGATAGCCGCCACGTGCACGCATGCCGCGCATCACGATGCGCTTGACAGGACTGTCCTTTTTAAAGCCCGCCTGGTGCATCTCAAACGATCCGCTCGAGAACATGCCGTCAGGCGTGGAGCAGTCGAAGCAAATGTCCGGGAACGCCTTGAGCAGCTCCTCGGTAACCTGCGGGTCGATGGTCCAGGTCTTGAGCACTTCGCCATGGCTGTTGCGCACGATGGACCCATTGGAGCAGCAAGCGTCAAGCGCCAGGCCCGTAAAGCCATGCTCGCCGATCGGCAGCGTCGAGCGTCCGGTCGCGGGAACCACATGCAAGCCAGCCTCGGTCAGCTCGCGAATGGCACGGCGGATGGTCCCATCCGCCTCATGCAGGGCGTTCAGCAGCGTTCCGTCTAAGTCACTCGCAAACATCTTGATCATGGGCATGCCTCTCCTTCGTCTGCACGATATTGTAGACGAGAACGGGCGCGCCCCAAGAGAGGCACGCCCGTCAGGCGAAAGATTGTCCTACACCGCAGAGGGGCCATGTTCGCCGGTGCGGATGCGGATAACCTCCTCGACCGGCTCGACCCAAATCTTGCCGTCTCCAACGGCACCGCAATCTTGGAAACGGCGCGGCAACGGGCGCGAAACCAACGGGAAATACGCGAGCAAGGAAGCCGTGAGCGCGCCCGTCCCGGCTAGTGGCGGAACAGCTCGCGGGCTCGGTCACGAAGGTCGGTAGCTCGGATGACGCCCTCGTAGCGGTTGATACGCAAGCGCGGGAAGGCATTGAAGAAGCGCAGGTCGCGGCGGCTGAGTGACACGCTCGGCACCGGACGGCTTATGCGCTTGCCGGCAAGGCGACGACTGAGCGACGGACGCGGCATGCTCGGCGCGGCATCGGCCACGCAGCGGGCAGCAAGTGCCAGGCCGCGAGCACCATCCGCGATAAACGTCGGCATTGAAGCCTTCTCGCGCAGGGCATCGAGCGCGGCGTCACCCAGCTCGGCCAGCCACGCGTTAACGGCACGGCTACGGATGTGCGTCTGTGTCACCGAGTCAATCGTCGATTCGGGAATGCGCTCGAGCATTGAGTCCGAGGCATCGGCAAGCGACTCGTTGATGCGGTCGGCAAGGTCGGCCCGGACGCGCTCCAGCTGATCAGACAGACGCCGCCAGCTCGCCAATGAGCACAACGCGTCGACCATCATCGCGACCGCGACGATAAAGGCGGACAACCGCACAATCAGCACCGGCAGATGGCCAAGCAGCCCCAGCAATGCCGGCTCCACTAAACGGCAAATGCACAACGCACCCAGGCCAAACGCGCAGGCCCAGTACAGACAGATACGTCCGTGCAGGTTAAACGGCAGATGCGAATAGTCCCAAAAGCGAGCGCCCGTTGTTTTTTCCAACAGCACGCCTACGCTGTACTCAATCACGCTGCATACGAGCGCTGCAGCGACAAACTGGCTCGGGGCATCCGGAATCCCGCGCAACAGCAGCCAGCAGGCAATGCCGCCCGCGCCATAGATAGGGCAACACGGTCCCAGCAAAAAGCCGCTGTTGGCAAAGCGTCCGTGGTTGAGCATGGCGCAGACTGTCGATTCCCATGCCCAGCCGCAAAAACCGTAGAAGGCAAACGAGAGCACCAGTGCCGAAAGCGGGCAGGCGGCAAGCGTCGCGCCGTCAAAGGACATGTCGATTGCGGTCCCCACCGTCTACCCTCTCCTCTTTTCACTCGATGCTTTACTCACGCTATCGTCCGTCTCGTCCTTGCGCGGCAGGCGGCCGGCGACCGTCTCACGCAGAGCACACCATTTATCCGCCAGACAAACAATCCACGCCTCGCGACACGTCGGCGGCACCGGCACCAGCGGAAACATATGCCGCACGATAATATTCCGCTCTCGCGGCGTCAGCTCAAAATCTTCCTCGGCACGCGCCAGGGCAAAAAACGGATGTCGAAATCCGTGCAGTCGATGGCTCGGGTCGGGGTCGTGCCAATCATAGAGAAAGTAGTCGTGCAGCAAGGCCCCGCGCAGCAGCGAGGCACGGTCGATCGAAATGCCAGCACGGCCCAAGTGCTCGGCAAAGGACAGACTTGCCCGTGCCACCGAGGTCACATGTGCATAGACCGTCACGTCGCCATGCTGGATAAACTCGCGCGTCAGGTCCAAGCGGCCCGCCTGGGCGAGCTGGCGGGCGGCATCGTCGACCTCGTGCGCGATTTTCTCGGCACGAACGGCATCGGACATGCTGCCTCCTTCCAGCGGCTCACGGCGGCAAGCCACGGCCTGCACGTATTGAAAAAATCATCATCGAATCTATCAGTATGGCATCGGACAAAACGTTTTGCCCCACCAGTTGGCGAATTACCGCGCCGCCGTCACATATCAAACGCCAAAATGTGCGAGACTGTCTTGTGCAATTGTGTCGGCCGAGGGAGCGCCGGCGCTCGATTCGCATGGAGTAACCCACAACGATGCTGCTTACGCAAACGACAACGCCCGAGGACGTCAAGGCTCTTAATCGTGCCGAGCTCCCGCAGCTCTGCGACGAGATTCGCCACGCCATCCTCGAAAGCTCCGCCGCCGTCGGCGGGCACGTTGCCCCCAACCTGGGCGTCGTTGAGCTTACGGTCGCGCTCCATCGCGTGTTTAACTCCCCTATCGACAAGATTCTCTTTGACGTTTCGCACCAGACCTACGCCCACAAGGCGCTGACTGGGCGCGCGTACACTTATATCGATCCGAAGCGCTTTGGCGAGGCCTCTGGCTTTGCCAATCCCGACGAGTCCGAGCACGACCTGTTCGCCATGGGCCATACCTCCACGTCGGTGAGCCTGGGCTGCGGCCTGGCGCACGCTCGTGACCTGGCGGGCGATGCGTACAACGTCATCACCATCATTGGCGACGGCTCGCTTTCGGGCGGCCTGGCGTTTGAGGGCTTCAACAATGCCGCCGAACTCGACAGCAACCTGATCATCATCGTCAACGATAACGACCAGTCCATCGCCGAGAACCACGGTGGCCTCTATCGCAATCTGGCCGAGCTGCGCGCCAGCAACGGCACCTGTGAGCGCAACGTTTTCCGCGCGATGGGACTCGACTACCGTTATTTGGACGCCGGCAACGACGTGTTGGCCCTAGTCGACGCGCTGCAGGAACTGCGCAATATCGATCATCCCATCGTGCTGCACGCCTCCACCGCCAAGGGCAAGGGCTTTGCCAGCGGAGAAACGGTCACGCTGTACTACGACCCCGAAGATCCCGAAAAGATGTATGTGGAGGGCGACCGCTCCGTTCTGGGGGCCGAGATCCTCTATTTCTGTCTGGCCGTTGTGCTGCTGGCACTGATGGTCAGCTTTAGCCGCTGAAAGGAGGTCACCGCAATGGTATTGGAACATATCGGAATGCCCCAGCCCGGGGACTGCCGGGTCATCGACCTGACCACCCGGCAGGAGATCCCGTCTCCGGACACCGCCTAC
>USCN01000124.1 GCA_900553165.1 uncultured Collinsella sp. | reverse complement strand
TGATCGGTCCCGCCATGGAACTGGCGGCAAAGGATGCGCTCGAAGATCTGGGAATCATGGACGAAGGGTCGGATGACTAATCATGAATAAAGCCGATTTGACGCGCTGGTCCTGGGTCGAGATCGACCGCGGGGCGCTCCGTCGCAACACGAGGGCCTATAAGAACTTGTTGAATCCACGTCAGCGCCTGTGCTGCGTGGTCAAGGCCGATGCTTATGGTCATGGAGCTGTTGAGTGCGCCAAGATCATGTATTCGGCCGGTGCCGACATGTTTGCCGTGGCGACGGTTAACGAGGGCGTTGAGCTCCGACAGGGCGGGATTACGAAACCCATCCTCATCCTAAGCGAGCCGCCTATCGAGGCCATTCCGACGTTGCTCGAGTTTGATATCATGCCCTCGGTCTATACGTCTGACTTTGCTCTTGCGTATGGCGAATGTGCCGTCGCGGCGGGCAAGGTGGGCAAGTATCATCTCGCCATCGAGACGGGTATGAATCGTATCGGCGTACACTACACACAGGTGCTCGACTTTGTCCGCGGTATTAATTTCCATCGCGGTATTCAGTGCGACGGCGTATTTACGCACTTCGCCACGGCCGATGAACCTTCGGGCTGGGACTACAAGCTGCAGTGTCAGCGCTTTACCGAGGCCGTTCAAGCCATTAAGGATGCGGGTTTTGAGTGCGGTATCGTGCACTGCGCCAACACGCCGTCCTCGATGCTCGACCCCTCGATGCATTTTGATATGATTCGCGCCGGCGTTGGCTTGTATGGCATGCAGCCGTGCGAGCTGAGTGGCCGCGTGATGCAGCTTGATCCCGTTATGAGCGTCCATGCGCGCGTGACGCGCGTGGCACACCCTGCGATGGGTGAGGGCGTGGGCTACGGTTTTACCTACCGCGTACCGCGCACGCGCGTTCAGATCTGCACGCTGCCGATCGGTTATGCCGACGGCCTATCGCGTACGCTTTCCAATCGTATGGATGTGCTGTATCGCGGCGAGCGCGTGCATCAGGTTGGCAATATCTGCATGGACCAGTTTATGGTCGCCATTCAGTCCAACCCGGCACACGAGATTCCCGAGGCCGAGTATGGTGACGAGATGATCATTGTCGGCCGCGATGGCGATGCCGAGATCACTATGGACGAGATGGCCCGACTGCGCGGAACGATTAACTACGAGGTCGCCTGCGGCTTTGGCATGCGTCTCGACAAGGTCTACGTGTAGGAGCCGCTATGGGCGTCATGCACATCCCCGGCCATACCCATCAGGCACCACGTGAGGTCGCACTCGAGGAGATCGAGGCCGTTCTGGGCGATTGTCACCTCTGCCAGCTCTACCAGTCGCGTCACAATATCGTGTTTGGCGTGGGAAACCCCCGCGCTCGCGTGATGTTTATTGGTGAGGCGCCGGGCCGCAATGAGGATTTGCAGGGCGAGCCCTTTGTGGGGGCGGCAGGCGAGGACCTCAACGGCATTTTGTCGCTGGCGGGCCTCAAACGCGAAGACGTCTACATTGCCAACGTGCTTAAGTGCCGCCCGCCGGGAAACCGCAATCCGCGTCCCGAGGAAGTGCTGGCTTGCTCGCCGTTTTTGCGTGAGCAGATTCGAAGCATCTGGCCCGATATTATCGTGACGCTCGGCAACCCCGCGACGCACTTTGTGCTTAAGACCGAGATTGGCATTACTAAGCTGCGCGGCAGGTTCCACCAGATGGGGCATTTTGTAGTAATGCCCACGTTCCATCCGGCAGCAGCGCTGCGCAATCCGGCGTGGCAGGAGCTGCTGGAGGAAGACTTTAAGATGCTGGGCGACTATCTGGAGCGACATCCCGCACCAGAGGACGCCTCGGAATAATAAGGAGCATATATGTCCCTGGAGCGCCTGGGGGTAGGTACTTACAAAACGACTTGCGCTGCCGATACGGAGTACTTTGGCGAGCTAATTGCACCGTGCCTTGAGGACGGCGATGTGCTCATCCTGACCGGTGGCCTGGGAGTGGGCAAAACTCACTTTACCAAGGGCGTCTCGCGCGGGCTGGGCGATGGGCATATGGTTACGAGCCCTACGTTTGCGCTCATGGCCGTTCACGATCAAGGTCGTATTCCGCTGTTTCACTTTGATCTATACCGCCTGGAGCATGCCTACGAGCTCGAGGATACGGGCATTTTCGATGTGCTGGGCTATGAGGGTGCTTGCCTGCTGGAATGGGGCGAACAATTCCAGGACGAGCTGACGGATGAGTATCTTTCGGTGACGCTCAAGCGTGATGAGGGCGACAGCGATGTGCGAACGATAACGCTTGAGGCGCACGGTGACCGCGCAATGGAGCTTTCCCATTTGATTGATAAGGCTGTACAAGATGAGCTTGCATAACGACAACGCGCTGGTGGTGGCGCTCGATACCTCGACCGACATGCTTGCCTGCGCGGCAAGCTGGATTGATGGACAGACGGGCGAGACGAAGCTCGTGAGTGGCGACCACATGTGTCGCCGCCACGCCAACGTTGAGCTCGTGAATACCGTTGATGGCGTGCTGGCTCAAGCCGGTCTGGATCGCAGCGATGTTGGTTACTACGTGGTCGGCCGCGGCCCGGGGTCGTTTACGGGTGTGCGTATCGGCATCTCCACTGCCAAGGGCCTCGCGCGTGGTGCCAATGTTCCGCTGCTGGGCGTGTCGACGCTCGACGCTTGCGCTTGGACGGCGTGGAAGGCTGGCGTGCGCGGCAAGCTTGGTATCTTGGCCGATGCTATGCGCGGTGAGGTATATCCGGCGCTGTATATGCTGGTCGATGAGGGTCCCGAGCGCCAATTTGAGCGCGAACACGTGGTCAAGGCCGCCGTGGCGCTCGATGAGTGGCGCCAAGCAGCGGACTGGGACCAGGTTCAGCTGACCGGTGACGGTCTCGTGCGCTATGGCAAGCTGCTGGGTGAGGACGAGACCGCCCGCTGCGTGGAGCGCGACCTGTGGTGGCCTTCGGGCGAGGGCTTGCTGCTCGCGCACGCTGCGGGTGACGGCGATCCGGCTCGTGTCCTGCCGATTTACACGCGCCTTTCGGATGCCGAGGAAAACGAGCGCAAGCGTCTTGGTCTCGCCGAGAGTGCGCAGAGCGAAATTACGGGCGTTGCCGATGAGCTCGCCGGTCGTCATCTGCAGTTCCGTCCCATGGGCGCGGCGGATGCCGAGGGCGCGAGCGCGCTGGAGGCTGCCTGCTTTGAAGGTGCCGGACACGAGGCGTGGACGCCGGGCATGTTCCTGTCCGAACTGGGCGAGGGCGTCGCTGCACCGCGTAGTTGGTGGGTGGCACACGACGACGGCAAGCTGCTGGGCCTTGCCGGCGGTATGGTCGTGGACGGTGATGTGCAGATTCTGGATGTCGCCGTCGACCCGGCACATCGCCGTGAGGGCATTGCCCGCAAGCTGCTGTCGCATGTGAGCTATGATGCCCAGATGCTCGGCTGCACCACGGCTTCGCTCGAGGTCGAGGACGGCAACGAGGGAGCGATCGCGCTTTATAACGCTCTGGGCTTTACCGAGGCTGGCCGTCGCCGCGGCTACTATGGTGCCGGCAAGGATGCCATCGTCATGACGGCTCCGCTGCCCCTCGTGCTTCCGGTCGACAATGCTTCGCCCGAGCCGACGGCGGCAGAGCAGCGCGTATGGCCGCTGCCTGCGCCCGGGCGCTCCGAGGGGGAGCGTGCCGAAATTGAACGCCGCCGCCTAGTGCTCGCTATCGAGAGTTCCTGCGACGAGACGGCCGTGGCGATTATCGATGCGGATGGCAATATGCTGGCCAACCAGGTGTCGACGCAGATTGATTTCCATGCCCGTTTTGGCGGCGTGGTGCCCGAAATCGCCTCGCGCAAGCACGTTGAGGTGATTGTGAGTGTCGTGGATGCGGCGCTCGAGGATGCCGCAGCATCGCTTGGTCTTGAGGGTGGAGCCATTGCACCAAGTGAGCTTGCCGCCGTGGGCGTGACGCAGGGTCCGGGCCTGGTGGGTGCTCTGGTAGTGGGCGTCGCCTTCGCCAAGGGCTTTGCCTATGCCGCCGGCAAGCCGCTCGTGTGCGTCAACCATCTGGAGGGCCATCTGTTCGCCAACCTGCTGGCGCAGCCCGATCTCAGGCCGCCGTTTATCTTCACGCTCGTCTCGGGCGGTCATACCATGCTCGTGCACGTGAAGGCATGGGGCGACTACGAGGTACTTGGTGAGACACTCGACGATGCTGTGGGCGAGGCCTTCGACAAGGTAGCCAAGGCGTTGGGTCTGGGCTATCCCGGTGGCCCCATCATCTCCAAGCTGGCCGAGACGGGCAACCCCCGCGCGATCGATTTTCCTCGCGCGCTTAACAGCAGGGGAGACTATCGTTTCTCGCTTTCGGGTCTTAAAACGGCCGTGACGCTCTACATCGAGCAGGAGACCAAGGCCGGGCGCACGATTCACCTGCCCGATCTGGCGGCTTCGTTTGAGGCAGCCGTCTTTGACGTTCAGTACAAGAAGGCCAAAAACGCCCTGCATGCCACCGGATGCAAGGAATACTGCATCGGCGGCGGCGTCTCGGCTAATCCGCATCTGCGCGAGATGATGATCAAGAAGCTTGGGCGTCAGGGGATCCGCGTAACGGTGCCACCGCTTTCGGCGTGCACCGACAACGCCGCCATGATCGCAGAGGTTGCCCGCCGTAAATTCGACCGAGGCGAAATCTCGCCGTTCGACGTCGATGCCGATCCGAACATGACGCTGTAGTCATACGGGTGCGGTCCCCGACCGGAGGGGCCGGATATAAGGTTTCCTGCTCTACAGTCCTGCGCAAGACGAAGGCCACATTAAGTGGCCTTCTTTGCGT
>USCN01000123.1 GCA_900553165.1 uncultured Collinsella sp. | reverse complement strand
ACCCTCTTCCAAAACCCCGACCGCCAGATCTGCAAGGACACCGTGCTCGACGAGGTCGCCTTTGGCCTGGAGCTTGCCGGCATCGACCGTGCCGAGGCGCTGCGTCGCGCCCAGCTCGTCATCGACCGCTTTGGCCTGCCGGCCGACGAGGCGCCCTTCTCGCTCTCGCGCGGTCAGCGCCAGATGGTGGCACTCGCCTCCGTCGTGGTCGTAGAGCCCAAAATCGTGGTGCTCGACGAGCCCACGAGCGGCCTTGACTACCGCGAGTGCATGACCGTCATGGAAACCGTGCGCACCATGGCCGAGCGCGGCTGCGCTGTAATCATGGTCTGCCACGACATGGAAGTCGTCTCCGACTTTGCCGAGCGCATCGTAGTCATGGCCAACGGCCGCATCCTCGAGCGCGGCTGCACGCACGAGCTGTTCTCGAACATCGAGCTCATGCAGCGAGCCTATGTTGAGCCACCCCAGGTCATAGAGCTTTCTCGTCGCCTGACATCCTCCGTCTCTCCCGCCTTTGCACAGGTGAGCGAGGTCACCGATATCGTTCGCATTACCGAGGAGATGGTCAACCGTGGTTAACGTCATCGACTACATGCCGGGCGATACACTGCTGCACCGCTTGAACCCGGTCGTCAAACTGGGCCTTGCCGCCGCCATCATCATCGGCATCTTCCTGTCCGACACCTACGTGGCGCTGTTGGGCTTTTTGGCGCTCACCCTTGCACTGGGCGCCTACGCCGGCGTCGTCGACCGCCTGCTCTCGCTACTCAAGCTGCTGATTCCGCTCGCGCTTATCATGCTGGTGCTCCAGCTGGCCTTTATGCGCGACGGCAACATGGTGTGGGGCTTCGTTACCGACACAGGTCTCATTACCGGATCGAAGGCCTGCCTACGCCTGTTGGGCGTGGCGCTGCCACTCATCCTCATGCTTATGGTGACCAAGCTCAACGACCTCGCCAACGCTTGCGTCGAGGTGCTGCACGTGCCATATCGCTATGCCTTCACCTTTACCACGGCGCTGCGTTTTGTGCCGGTATTTGGCCAGGAAATGAACGCCATCATGGAGGCGCAGACTGCACGCGGCGTCGAATACGACACTAAGAATCCCGTCAAGAAACTCAAGCTCATGCTGCCGCTCTGCGTGCCGCTGCTGGTGAGCTCCGTGGGCAAGACCGATGCCACCGCGCTTGCCGCCGAGCAGCGCGGCTTCTACCTGCGCACGCGCGCGAGCTCGTATAAGCGCTACCCCATCAAAGGCCTGGATATCGCCGCACTTATCGTCAGCATCGCCCTTATCGCCATCGGCTTCCTGTTCTAGCACTCGCTGGCAGCAACCGACAAACGAAAAAAGGCCTCGGATCGCACCAAACGAGCCGAGGCCTTTACTGTTTTCCCAGATAATACCTGTCACAATAAACCTGTCCCTTTTTGGCAGGTCGGAAGCTAGAGGCGGTAGGGGGCGCCGCTGCGGATGATGGATTCGCGCACCAGGACATCCATCGCATCGAGGGTGATCTCGGGCATCTCGCGATACTTCTGCAACACCGAAAGCTCCGTGCAGGCCAGGATGACGCGGTCGCAGCCGCTACGGGCGAACTCCCACATCACGCGGTCGAACTTATCCATATCGGGCTCGCGCCCGGCCTTCACATCGTCGTAGATGAG
Organism: uncultured Collinsella sp.; assembly: GCA_900553165.1. Classification (GTDB taxonomy): domain Bacteria; phylum Actinomycetota; class Coriobacteriia; order Coriobacteriales; family Coriobacteriaceae; genus Collinsella. Next base: position 3,198 of record USCN01000123.1, on the reverse strand, counting down.
CGACATCACGTCGGCCTGACGCTTTTCGCTGGGATAGACGACCTCAACGCCCGCGGTCCCACATTCGCGCCCATAGACGTCTGCACCCACGGTACCGTCGGTGCCCATGATGCCGATCTTGTGCACCGGCTCGGCCGGCATGCTCAGGTTTGGATCGAACTCGCACTCCCCCATCACCGCGCCGGCCAGAGCATAGCGCACCGACTCGCGCGGCATGTGGATAATCGGCACCTTGGTAAACGACTGGATCTGGTCGTAGAAGTAGTGCGACGTGTTGCAGGGAATCGCTATGTGCGCGCAGCCCAGCGTCTCGAGCGCCTGAGCGCACTCCTTCATAGTCGCCAGCAGCTCGGCATGCTCACCGGTCTTGATGGCCAGCGTGCGGTCGGGCATGGTCGACTTGGAAAGCACCACCATGTCGATATGCTCCTGGTCGCACGTAGCCGCCGTATGACGTACCACCTGGTCGTAGTAATACGACGTGGCCTCGGCGCCCATGCCGCCGATAACTCCCAGCTTTTCCATCGCCGCCTCCTTGGTGACGCCCCGCAATTGCGCGTATCATACCCGCGCCCGCCCGATGCATACCGGACGGGCGCCACGCTCGTCTACTTGTAATACGTCTTGAACAGCTTAAAGTGGCGCAGCTTGGTGTGCCACATGCGCAACCAGCGGTTAAAGACAAAATCACCCTTCATAAACGAAGGATCGGCGGCCTTGCCCTCCTTGGCCAGACGATGTGCCTTCGCACGCAGCTCGGGGTCCTTGACATACTTGTCAACGACGCCCATAGGAACAACCATCCACAGAGCCTCATCCTGCGCCGTCACAAATTCCGGCTCAAACGGGCGGCTATAGACGTACTCATCCACCACGTATTTAGCAACGTTAAAGCCACTATTAGTGACATAGTAATTACTGCGGCCCTGACGCGTGTTGAAGTCGAAGAACTTAAACGAGCCATCGCGCTCGTCGTACTTGACGTCGAAGTTGGAGAAGCCCGTAAACTTAAGGTCCTCAAGCAGCTTGCGCACGCCACCCATGAGCTCGTCGTTGGGCTCAGTGATGATGCAGGCATGGTTGCCTACACCATGGGGCTGATGCTCCTCGAGCAGCACGTGACCCAGGCACATCATGCGAACCTTGCCGTTGCGGTCGGAATAACTGGTAAGCACGCGCATGTACTCGTCGTTGCCGGGCACGCGATCCTGCAAGATGAGGTCATCGGTGTAGCCACTGGCGTACGCATCGCGAATGACTTGTTCCAGCTCGGCACGATCGGCAATCTCGTAGGCCTTCTTCTGACCCTCGAACTCGTGCTCCCACCACATGATGCCGTCAGAGGGCTTCAGAATCATCGGGAAGGGGAAGTCGATCTGGTCGAGCACCTCGGCGGGAGCCTCGCCCTGAGCGTTGAGCATCGCCATGGTAAAGGTAAACGTGTGCGGATACGGCACACCGTGCTTCTCGCACAGCTCGTAGAAGATCTCCTTCTTCTGGCACTGCTCGAGCATGCTGTAGGGTGCATAGGGCGCGATGACGTTCGAGGCAAGCGCGCCGGCGTCCTGAGCCTGCGCGGCAAGCGCGACATAGTTGTCGCCGCAGCCCATGAGAATAATCTTCTTATCAGGATTAGCCTGTGCGACGCCGTTAACGGTCTCAATCATGACCGGCATGGTGTCGATATCCACGTTGGGCGTGTAATCGATAATTTGGCTGCGATACGCGGGGCCGGTCTGGTACTTGCCAAAGACTAGGCTCTTAACCTGATACTCCTCGTAGAAAGCGCGCGCCACCGAATACGCGTTGATGTCGCCGCCGAGCAGCACGGGGATAAACTCGCGCTCTGTAAACTGCAATGCCATGGAAACTTCCTATCTAGAACTGCCCACACGACGGGCGGTCTTTGTGCAACTGATTTATTCTAGCGTGCCGAGCCGCCGGCACCCAAAGCTCCACCGTATCTATGGCAATCAGCGCAATTATCCAGCATGAAATCCGCCCTCGCCGTGATGGGACCCTGTAGTTGCAAAACCCCACATGAGGCGACTTTTGATAAACAAAAACCCTCTCGACAGGGTTCCGTAACGTTAAAGTTGAACTCTATGGTTTCTCAACAATTCACCATTCCCGCAGGTCAAGGCCAAAGCCTCAAGTTCAACTTGACCCTTTAGAACCTTTAAGGTTCAAGTTGAGGTCGAAAGCAGTAGTAGAATACACCTCGACCAATAACCTACGATTGATTGCAGAGGGACTGGATGCAGCATTCGAACCATCGCACCGCAGCGCTCGTCGCGTCGAAGCCGGCTCGTATCATCACGAGCGCCGCGCTCGCCGTCGCGCTGACGGCCACGCCGATGCTCTCCCCCGTCGCGGCCTATGCCGCCTCGCAGGCAACGCAGGATCAGCTTTCCGCCGCCCAGAAAAAAATCGAGGACGCTACGAGCGCCTACAACGATGCCCGAACCAAGCTCGAGGATCTGCAAAAGCAGATCGACTCCAATGAGGCGAACATCGATAAGATTGAGGCCGAGCTGCCCGAGCAGCAGGCCAAGGCAAGCTCCGCCATGCGCGATCTGTATAAGTACCAGAAGGGCACCAGCCCCATCGTGAGCTTCCTGGTGAACACGCAGAGTTTGGGTGACTTTATCACTACCTGCAAATACACCAACCAGATTACGAGCTCGAGCGTCGACGAGATCGAAGAGCTTAACAAGATGCAGACCGAACTCGAGCAGAACAAATCCGAGCTCGATCAGGCCAAGTCTCAGCTCGAGGGCGAGCAAAAGAATGCCGAGGACGCGCTGGCCCAGGCACAGCAGCTCCGCAGCGAGGCGCAGGCAAAGGCCGAGCAGGAAAATGCCGCCGAGCTGGCAAAGCTCGAGGCCGACAAGGCCGCTGCCGCCGAGAAGATCTCGGGTACCGGCGTGAGCGGCAATAACTCCAACAGTCAGGCCACCAACTCCAACACCACCATCGACACCACGCCGAGCAACTCCAACAGCGGCAATTCCGATTACGACTCGTTCATTAACGAGTGGACGAGCCGCATCGACGATACGCATTACTGCCTCGGTTCCTGCATGGGTCCGCATCCGTTCCCGACCATTGTCCGTGACTTCCAGTCGGTCATTTCCAAGGAAATCAAGGAGCAGATGCTTGAAAAGGAGCACAGACTGCCTGATGCGGTTATCGCAT
>USCN01000122.1 GCA_900553165.1 uncultured Collinsella sp. | reverse complement strand
GGCATGACCAGAAGGTCAATGCCCTCCTCTTTCGCGTCACCTTGCTCGCCTAGGGGCGTTTTCGCTGGCGTATGCTCAACCTGCGGCGCAATTCAATCCCAAGCAAAAAGGCCGAAGCCCCGAAGGGTTCCGGCCTTTTTGCTTTGTCTGCAGATTACAAGCGCAGTTTATCGATTCTCAATTGACCCGATGTTTTTGAGCTCGATGGAGATGAGGCCGTTGGGCTCGTTGACAAACTCGATGTATTCGGAGTTCGAACCCATCTCGGCCGGGAAGCTGATTTCGATACCCGTGTCGGTTCGAATCTTATGATTGCGCACCGCCGCGCGTTCGACCTGCTTGCGCTCCACGGGCACACGCTCAGGCACCTTCTCCTCGGTCAGCGCCGCGCGCACGCTCTCCTTGATAACCGGTTCGTCCTCAAAGACCTCATCGACAATATCCCAAGGCGGCAGCTCCTCGTCATCCTCAACCTTCTCGGCAACGGCAGCCTTAACCTTAGCGAGCGCTACAGCCGTGTTGGCACCATGCTCCTCGGCGACTTCCTCGACCACACGCGTCACGGTGTCGATGACCTCCTTACCCGATACGCCCGTGTCGCACTGCAACAGGCCATCGGGGATAAGCATGCGATCCTCGCCGGCAATCTTGCGCTTCTTGTCCACGTAGCCGATCTCCATGGTACTCGCGCGCACGATGGCATAGCTCGGCACCTTTTGCGAGGGGTTCGGCAGAATGGCGTAGTGGCGCGCGATGTCGTTACGCACCTCCCCCTCCTCGCGACCCACCTCGTGCATGAATGCCTGCTTGGAGCCCAGCAGCATCACGGCAAACCAGCGGGCATCCTCATCGTCGTCAAAATCGGCCACGAGCACGTCGGTGGACTCGGCTTTCTCGGCTTTGGTGAGCTCGGAGGAGATAAACTCCGCAATCTGCTGCGACAGGTCCACGAACTCGCGCTCGCCAAAGAAATAGCCCTTGAGCTCGCCGCCAAACGCAGAGTTCTCGGCAAACGTAGCGCGTTTATTGTCGGCCGAGGTGCGTGCGCGGCGCAGATGTGTGGTCACGAAGTTGCGCACGGTACGGCTCTCGATATCGAGCTCGCGCTGGCTCATAACGTTGACGGCAGAGTCAAAGTCCAGGATATGCAGAATCGCGTGATTGATTTTCATATACGGCATTCCGTTCTAGATCGATTTCGGCACGAACCAGTATAGCGGTCGAGCCCGCCCCAGACGCATCGAAGACAGGTTGCTTTGCACCAATGGCTAGCGCAGGAGCTCGGACTGCCAAGCCTCGAGCTGTTCTGCCAAACTCTTGCCGGCAGCGGGCATGTCGATCTGGGGTCGTTTGGGCAGCAGCGCGCATTTTAGGATTGCCGCGATGGTCTGCGAGACAAAGCGTCGCGTATCCTTGTCAAAGCCTTGCGCAGCCTGGAGCATCACGGGCAGGCTCTCGCGCAGATTCCCAGCGATATCCGCAAACCGCTCAGCACCCGTTGCCTCAAACACGGAGAACAACGCATCTACAAAACGCTCGCGCTCGCTAGGCGACACTGCAAGCAGCATCTCGCGAATGGAGCCATCAACGTATCGAGCACCGGCGGATAGGCGCTCACAGTACACGAAGTCGCGACCATCAACCACCCAGCTAAAGGGATTGTGCTGCAGCAGGCTGAACTCGGTGCTCTCAACGATGGCATAGTCCTCCTGTGTCTCGAACATCATGCCAAAGATCGACGACCGAGGTAGCGTCTTGTCGATTCGACCGGAAAGATCGGCAAAGGCATTGCCGTTCAGAAACTCCTCGACGAAGCCCGGACCATCATGGGAATACGCCCGTTCGATTCGCTCACGGGCGACATCGGAGCACATCGCCGCACCGTATACCGCAAGGTTTCCACCCTTGGAATGACCTCCGCACAAAAGCGGCCCGTCAATCGCATCCGCCGCCTCGTCCACATAACGCGCCGCGGATTCCTGGGCCGGCACAGGACACCGGAACGCCATGTTAAAGTCCTCTTTCCAGCCCACAATCGTGCTGTCGGTCCCCCGGAAGGAAAGATAACTAAACCCCGCCGGAAACCGGAACGCCATGGCTGCAAACTGTTCTGTCGCCACCACATCGCTCACGGCACGATAGCCGCAAATGTGCACGCCACGGTAACGAGGGCTTGCTGCCACGGCCTCCAACAAGGCCCTGCTCCCCTCTGGGTCCCACAAGTCGTCAATCATGTCCCGGTAGCACTCGGCACGCAGCAGCTCGCGTACGTCTAGGCCCTGCCAGTTCGTCAGCTCCGCCATATCACCCGGCAAACGCAAATAGGACAACCACGCAAAGACGAGGCTATCCACCGCGCAGAACGGCCGCTCCTCAAACGGATCAAACGCCGTCTGGGCATAGGTCAAAAAATTAGGCGAATCCGACATGGCCCTCCCATCAACTATGGTGCATTGGGATCAGGTTACTTTGCACCAAAAAGGCGCCCGGGCCGCGTTGACCCGGACGCCTTCATTGTAGCTTTTCGCTCTAGCGAGCTCGATTTAGCAGGAGAAGTCGACGCTGTCGATGATGTCCTTGAGGGCCTTGGCGGAGGCGGTGAGCTCATGCTGCTCGTCATCGTCCAGCGGCACGGGGACGCGGCAGACAACGCCGTCGCGGCCAACGACGGTCGGCATGGAGATGGCAAGATCGGACAGGCCATACTCGCCCACCATGAGCGAGGAGACGGGCAGAACGGTCTGCTCATCGCGCATGACGGCGGTGCAGATGCGCTTGACGGCCATGGCGACGCCATAGTAGGTGGCGTGCTTCTTCTCGATGATGGTGTAGGCGGAGTTCTTGACGTCCTCGGCGATGCGCTTCTCGGCAGCCTCATGCTCCAGGTGGCCGTGAAGCTCACAGAAGGTGTTCAGCGGCACGCCGGCAACCTGGGCACTGGACCAAGCGACGAACTCGGAGTCGCCGTGCTCACCCATGACATAGGCCTGGACATCGCGCGGGTCAACCTCGACGTGGGCGCCAAGCATCTGCTGCAGACGGCCGGTGTCGAGCACGGTGCCGGAGCCGATGACATGGCCCTCGGGCAGGCCGGACATCTTGATGGCGGCATAGGTCAGAACATCGACCGGGTTGGAGACGATGAGCAGAATGCCATCGAAGCCGGACTTCTTAATCTCGGGGATAATGGACTTAAAGATGCTGACGTTCTTGTTGACCAGGTCCAGGCGGGTCTCACCGGGCTTCTGGGCAGCGCCAGCAGTGACGACGATCATGGCGGCGTCGGCGACATCGGAATAATCGCCGGCGTAGATCTTCATCGGCTCGGCAAACGTCATGCCGTGCGCGATATCCAGAGCCTCACCCTCGGCGCGGTTCTTGTCCACGTCGATGAGGACCATTTCGGAGAACAGACCGCTCTGCATCAGCGCGAACGCCGAAGACGAGCCGACGAAACCGCAGCCGACAATAGCGACCTTCTTCTCGTTAACCATTAGAAACTCCCATCTCACTCCACAAACAAGCCGCCCGGGAACGGCCCGAGCGGCTTGCCGTAATCCCAATACATCCAATCGGGACTTTGATTATGCTCCTATTCGCAGCCAAAAATCGACCGTTTACCGAAATTGTTTGCAGTATTCGTAAAATAACTGCACGAAATCGATTTCGAGCTATTGACGAGGCGAAATAGCTTTCTAATACAGGCCCGCCTCGCGAATGGCCTCGATAGCCAAAGCAATCTGATCGGGTGGCAGAACCAGCGCCATGCGCACGTGCCCTTCGCCCGAAGGACCAAAGCTCGCGCCCGGCGTCACCACAACGCCGGCCTTCTCCATGAGCTCCTCGCAAAACGCCATCGAATCGGTGCGGCCACCGGGGAGCTTGGCCCACACAAACATAGAGCCATGCGCGTTGGGACGCTCCCAGCCCAGGCCCTCAAGACCGTCGCACAGGACATCGCGGCGCTCCTGGTACTTCAGACGCTGTGCCTCGACCTCATCGCGCGGGCCATTAAGGCACGCGATAGCAGCCTTCTGGATCGGGAGGAACATACCGAAGTCAATCTGGCTGCGCAGCTTGGCAAAGGCCGAGACCACGTCCTCGCGACCGACCAAAAAGCCAATGCGGGCACCGGTGACGTTAAACGACTTGGAGAGCGAGAAGAACTCCACACCCACCTCGAGCGCACCGGGATACTGCAAGAAGCTGCCACCCGGCTCGCCGTCGAACACGATGTCGGAGTACGCGTTGTCATGGACGATGAGCAGGTCGTGCTCGCGGGCGAAAGCGATGATCTCCTCGTAGACCTCGGGCGTGCCCACCGAGCCCACCGGGTTGGCGGGCAGCGACACGATCATATACTTGGCACGATCGGCAACCTCGGGATCGATACCCGCCACATAGGGCAGGTAATTGTGCTCGGCAATCAGCGGATAGTACTCGAGCTTGGCATCGGCGATCTTGGCACCCGCCTCAAAGACCGGGTAGCACGGATCGGGCACCAGGATGGTGTCACCCGGGTCGAGCAGGGCCAGACCCAAATGACCCACGCCTTCCTGCGTGCCGTTGCACGACTGCACCATGGACGGCGTAATGCCCGAAACGCCAAAGCGGCGCTCATAGTAATCGCACACAGCCTGCTTGAGCTCGGGCAGGTCGCGCAGGGCATACTTCCACATCTCGGGATCTTGGGCTGCTTGCGTGAGTGCCTCGACCACGTGATTGTACGGCTTAAAGTCGGGCGTGCCCACGCTCATGTTGTAAATGGTCTTGCCCTGAGCCTTCAGCGCGAGAAGCTTGTTGTTGAGCGAGGCGAAGACCTCCGCGCCAAAGCGGTCGAGACGCTGCGATGCCTGCATGGTGCCACCTTTCGATATAAAAAACGCGGCGCTCCGACAAGAGCGCCGCGCGATACGGGCC
>USCN01000121.1 GCA_900553165.1 uncultured Collinsella sp. | reverse complement strand
GGCACACGTCGGGCTCGACAAAATGGGCTCCAGAGGTTTTGTCATTGCGATTGGGGGTCGTGAACAAGGCGGCCATGGTTACTCCCATCCTCATAGGGCCTATGCGATTAAGCCCAGCATATCTGCAGGATGTAGCCGGCGGTAGTGCCGTTTGGAGGGCAAAATGTCCAAAACTTGGGAAGCAAAACATCGCGCGTCTGTGCGTTGCCTGGCTTTAAAAGAAAAGCGCGGAGCCGCTCGATGCGACTCCGCGCTTTGGTGTTCTGTTTTAGCAGACTATGCCGTTACGCTACGAAGAAGTAGACGAGGAAGGCGAGAGCTGCGATCCACATGAGCGGCTTGATCTTGGAGGCCTCGCCCTTAAAGAGCGCGACGATCACGTAGGCGATAAAGCCTAGGCCAATGCCGGCAGAGATGGAGTAGGTGAAGGGCACGCCGGCGACAATCATGAACGCCGGGAAACCCTGCGACACGTCGGACCAGTCGATCTCGGAGGCCTCGCTCATCATGAGGTAGCCGACGTAGACCAGAGCACCGCAGGTGGCGGCGCTGGAAACGATGGTGACGATGGGGGAGAAGAACGCGGCGAGAATGAACAGCACGCCGGTGGTGACGGAGGTGAGGCCCGTGCGGCCACCGTCGGCGGCGCCGGAAGTGGACTCGACGAAGGTGGTGATGGAGGAGACACCCATGAAACCGCCCACAGCAGCGGCGGCGGAGTCGACGATCAGGATCTCCTTGATATTCTCGACGTTGCCGTCGTCGGTGAGGAACTCGCCCTGCTTGGCCACGGCCATCGCGGTGCCCATGGTGTCGAAGAAGTCACTCATGAGCAGCGAGAACGAGATGACGAGGAGCGCGGGGTCGGTAAGGACCTTGACGATGGCGGGCACGCCGCCGGCGTCGGCGATGGGGCCACCGATGCTCGAGAAGTCGAGCGGGGCGATGATACCGGTCGGAGCATGGGTCACACCTAGGGGGATACCGGCGATGACGGCGACGACGATGCCGATGAGCAGCGAGCCGGGGACGTTGCGGCAGGCGAGGGCGACTGTCACCAGGATGGAGATGATGCCGACGATGAAGGTGGGGGAGGTGATGTCGCCCAGACCGACGAGTGTACCGGCGCCAGCGGTGATAATGCCGGCATCGCACAGGCCAATCATGGCGATGAACAGGCCCAGACCCACCGAGATGGCGTGACGCAGGACAACCGGGATGGCGTCCATGATGGCCTCGCGCAGGCCACAAAGCACGAGCAGCAAGATGACGATACCCTCGAGGAAGATGACGCTCATGGCCACGTGCCAGTCACCGCCGCAGACGGTGGTGGTGATTCCAGCGATCATCGCGTTGACGCCTAAGCCCGACGCGCAGGCGAGCGGGCGGTTGGCGAAGATGCCCATGCAGATGGTCATGATGCCGGCGCCCAGGCAGGTGGCGCAAGCGAGCGCTCCCGCATCGATGCCAGCGCCCGAGAGCACCGCGGGGTTGACGGCGATGATGTAGGCCATCGCCAGGAATGTTGTCAGTCCAGCGCGGAGTTCGGTCCCGATTGTGGACTTGCGCTCGCTGACGTGAAATAGTTCGTCCATGCATACCCTTTCCTTGCTCGGCCCCGAGTTTAGGCCGATTGACACGAACTCAACTACTATATCGCCTTTGAAAGGCTGATGTTCCTCGCATGTTGATGTTCGGCGCTTTGTAGCAGACAGACGGTATTTTTCGCATGAAAATGTGTGGGTACCGTATACTTAAGCAGTTACAACGACCCCTATGGAGGAACGTATGATTAAAGAGCTCTGCCACGACGAGGCTATTCTGTCCCAGCGTTGCGAGGTTGCGACCGTCGAGGACGAGTCGGTGGCACAGGACCTGATCGATACCATCAAGTCGCTCGACGATGCCGGCTGCCTTGCCGCTAACCAGATTGGCGTTACCAAGAAGGTCTGCGTCTACCTGGACGACGCCGGCGAGCCCCACGTGCTCTACAACCCCCGTCTGGTGTTTGGCCTGGGTGCCAGCAAGATGGAGGAGAGCTGCCTGACGCACGAGGAGGTCACCAAGTCCACGCGCTATATCAAGTGCAAGGTCGCTTATGACGTGATCGTCGACGGCAAGATGCGCGAGCGCAAGCAGGACTTTGTGGGCTTCGAGGCGCAGATGATTCAACACATGATTGACCACTGTCTTGGAAAGTTGGTCTAAGGGGACCAAAGCACCGCACTTCGTCTCTTTTGGCCCGGGCATGACATTGTTGTCATGTCCGGGCTTTTGTGTTTAGCGCCTTTTTGTTTGGAGACAATGAAATTAGCAAGAACGTAAAGCTAGGAGGCGCTATGTGTACGAGTATTCGATTTACCGATAATTCTGGCCACATGTATCTGGGCCGCAATCTCGACTGGAGCTTTGACTACGGCCAACAGGTTCGCGTGATGCCGCGCGGGTTTCACATTCCGTATTCGTTTATCGACGACGCGACAGCGGCACACGCGGTGATCGGTATGTGCATCGATTACAAGAACTACCCTATGTTCTTCGATTGCGGCAACGATGCAGGCCTTGCCGTGGCGGGTCTCAATTTCCCGGGTTATGCCGAGTATGCCGAGGACCCTGTCGACGGCAAGACCAATATCGCGGCCTATGAGTTTCCCCTGTGGGTGGCAGCGACGTTCTCGACGGTCGATGAGGTCGAGGCTGCGCTGCGCGATACGGTGATTGTCGCCAAATCTGCCGGAGAGGGGCTGGGCGTGTCGCTGCTCCATTGGATTATCGGCGACAGCCAGCGTAGCATCGTGGTCGAGATGATGGCTGACGGCCTGCATGTATACGGCGATCCGGTCGACACCCTCGCCAATCAGCCCACCTTCCCGTGGCACATGGAAAACCTCCGCACCTATATCACCGCCACAAGCGATTTTCCGCAGACGGCGACATGGCGTGGCGCCGAGCTTAAGCCCTATGGAGCCGGTGCCGGCATGCGCGGCATTCCGGGCGATTGCTATTCGCCGAGCCGTTTTGTAAAGGCGGCGTACCTCAATGCCAATTACCCACAAAAGGAGAGCGAGACCGAAAACGTCGTTCGCATGTTCCGCTCGCTCGAGGGCGTGGTGATGATCGAGGGAGCGTCCAGGATGGGCGATGGCAAGTTCGAGAAGACTATCTACACCGGATGCTTTAGCGCGCGCACGGGCAATTATTACTACGCGATGTATGGGGATCCGTCGATTCGCTACGTGAGCCTGATGGATGCCGAGGGCGCGAGCTCCGATAGGCTCGTGGTTCCCGAGCCACGCCGTTCGTAGCCGCTAGCTTTACTGCAATGCAAAGCGGCCCTGCGTCTCTCGTGAGGTGCAGGGCCGCTGTCGTTGATTTGTGACGTCACTAGAAGTTGACGTCGTTGAGTTGTTCGCTCTCGAGGCCGTCGAGCTGTTGCTGTTCGGGCGTATCGGCGACGCTCTCGAGCAGCTCGGTGGGATCGACGTTCATGTTTCTACCAGCCTCGTTGCCGTTGACCAAGTCGTCCGAGAAGATGTCGACTTCCATTTCCTCGGCTTCCTCGATCTGAACTTCGAGCGGCACCTGGGTGCGCACGAGTTTGACTGCCGGGCGCATGCGGGCAAAGAGGGGCACGTACTCGATGATGATGGCCGAGTTCTCTAGACCGTACCAGCGTGCCGGGCTTCCGCAGGCGCGGCGGACGGCGTACTTGATGGCCATCACGCGGTGGTCGTTGCGGTTGATGTCCGTTTCGGGGGCGAGCATCTTGCGCAGCATGCAAAAACGGAAGTCGCCCACGTTGCCGCGTGTCTCGTAGATGGAGTAGGTGTGATGCTGCGGCGGCAGCTCACCCGATGCCATCAGGTCGCCAACGATCTGGCGCAGGTAGGCATTGATGCGCTGGTTGACCTTAAAGCCCAGGTCCAGGCGCACGCGGAACAGGAAGTCCGTGCCAAAGGTCTCGACGGAATACTCGTGCGTATAGGGCTCATCGGTAACGTACACGTTGATGAACCAGTATGCCTTGGCGCGCTTGGGATGCTTATCCAAGATGGAATAGAGCACATCGCGGTCGAGCGTGAGCGGGTCGGGGCTGTTGGTGAGGAACACCAGGTTGTCGGCAAGCACGGGATAGGTCTCGTCGTTGCGCAGGCGGTCGAGCTGGTCAATGTACTTGGAGACGGGCAGCAGGATGGTCTGCGTGCGCTCGATGGCGGTGCCGCGGCGCCACACGTACATAAGGCCAAACAGCAGCGCGGCCAAGAAGATCATGACATAGCCGCCGTCAAAGAACATGGTGAGGCACGAGGCAAAGAAGCACAGCTCAATGGCGCCAAAGAGCAGTGCGAAGACGCAGGCACCCAGTTTGTGCTTGAGGATGCCGGCGATATAGCTCGTCAAAAGCGTCGTGGTCATGAGCATGGTCACGGTGATGGCGAGGCCGTAGGCGCTCTCCATGCGCTCGGAGTTCTGGAACAGCAGCACGATGAAGATGCAGCCGACCCACATGATGTTGTTGACGAGCGGAATATAGAGCTGGCCCTTGGTGTCGCTGGGGTAGTGGATGCGCAGGTGCGGCATGAGATTGAGACGGGTTGCCTCGGATACCAGCGAGAACGAGCCGGTGATGAGCGCCTGCGAGGCGATGATGGCCGCTACGGCCGAAAGCACGATGGCAAAGGGGCGCAGGGGCTCGGGAAGCATCATGTAGAACGGGTTGACGATATCCATCGCGAGCATCTGGGGGTTGGAGTTATTGGCGAGCAGCCAAGCGCCCTGACCCAGGTAGTTGAGGATAAGGGCCGCCTTAACAAACGGCCAGGATGCATAGATGTTTGCCTTGCCAACGTGGCCCATGTCCGAGTAGAGGGCCTCGGCGCCGGTCGTCGACAGAAAGACAAAGCCGAGCACCATAATGCCCGAGTGGTTGATGGGCGAGAACAGGAACATGATGCCGCGGATGGGGTTGAGCGCACGCAAGATGGACAGGTTGCCGAGCA